>DASWBR010000243.1:0-13130 GCA_036390495.1 Candidatus Deferrimicrobiaceae bacterium
GGGAGGACCCTTCTCTCCCGCGCCTCCGTCAGGCGGGCGCAGATCTTGTGGGCGAACGCGATCGGCATCGGCATCAGCTCCCGCGTCTCGTCGCAGGCGAAGCCGAACATCATCCCCTGGTCCCCCGCCCCCTGCTTCTCCTCGTCCCCCCGGTCGACCCCCTGGGCGATGTCGGGGGACTGCCGGTCGATCGCCATGATCACCGCGCAGTTGTGGGCGTCGAACCCCTTCGCGTTCCCCACGTACCCGATGTCGGTGATCGACTTCCGGACCACGTCCGGGAAGTCCACCAGGGCCTTGGTGGTGATCTCGCCCGCCACCATCACGAGCCCCGTGGTGACCATCGTCTCGCACGCCACGCGGCTCCTGGGATCCTGCCGGATGATCTCGTCGAGCACGGCATCGGAAATCTGGTCGGCCACCTTGTCGGGGTGCCCGCCCGTCACCGACTCCGACGTGAAAAGAAAGTCGCTCATGCCCCCTTGCCCCTCTTTCCTGGATTGGAGGAAAACTTTGGAATTATATGCTAAAAACGCTCGTCGGGGAACAGGTCTTCCATCTTCTTCCGGAGGGCCCGCTCGATCTCCCCCGCGGTGGAGTGGAGGAGCAGGGAACCGGCGAACTCCTTCGCCTCGTACGCTACCGACTTCCGCAGGATCCGCTTGACCCGCGGGATCGCCGTGGCGTTCATGCTGAGCTCGTCGAGCCCCAGCCCGAGGAGCACGTAGGAGTAGAGCGGCTCTCCCGCCATCTCGCCGCACATCGAGACGGGGATCCCCGCGTCGTGCCCCGCCTCCACGATCCGGCGGACGAGGCGGAGGATCGCCGGGTTCAGGGGCTCGTACAGGTAGGAGACATGCTCGTTCACCCGATCGATCGCCAGGGCGTACTGGATGAGGTCGTTCGTCCCGATGCTGAAGAAGTCCGCCTCCCGCGCGAGCATGTCGGCCACGATCGCGGCGGAGGGGATCTCCACCATGATGCCGATGGCCATCTCCTTGTCGTACGGAATCCGCTTCCGCCGGAGCTCCGACCGCGCCTCCTCGACGACCGCCATGACGGCCCGCAGCTCGGCGACCCCCGAGATCATGGGGAACATCATCCGGACCTTGCCGAACGTGGACGCCCGCAGGACCGCCCGGATCTGGGCCTTGAAGATGTCCTTCTCCCGGAGGCAGAAGCGGACCGCCCGGAGCCCCATCGCCGGGTTCATCTCGTCGGCGAGCTCGAGCTGGGAGGCGAACTTGTCCCCCCCGAGGTCGAAGGTGCGGATCGTGACGGGGTGCCGGACGAATTTCTCCGCCACGCGCCGGTACGTGTCGAAATGCTCCTCCTCGGAGGGGAGGTCCTTCCGGTTGAGGAAGAGGAACTCGGTCCGGTACAGCCCCACGCCGTATGCGCCGCTGCGCAGCGCCACGTCGGCTTCCTCGGGGAACTCGATGTTGGCGAGGAGGGCCAGGGTCTTGCCGTCCCGCGTGACGGTGGGCAGGCGGGCGAACTTCGCAAGGTCCCGGGTCCGCTGCGCGAACGCCTTCCGCCTCTCGCCATAATCCCGGACCGCCTCCTCCGTCGGGTCGAGGACGACCACCCCTTCCTCCCCGTCCACGATCACGGTCTCCGCCGTGCCGTACTCCTCGGTGAGCCGCTCCAGCCCTACCACCGCCGGGATCCCCAGCGAGCGCGCGGTGATCGCCGTGTGGGAGGTCCGGCTCCCCACGTCGGTGGCGAAGCCCTGCACGGGGCTTTTCAGGATCTGCGCCGTGTCGGCGGGGGAAAGGTCGTGCGCCACGACGATCACCGGCTCCCGGATCGAGGCGATCGAATCCAGGGGGCGCCCGGCGAGGTTCTCCAGGACCCGGTGTCCGATCTGCCGCAGGTCGTGACCCCGTTCCCGGAGGTACGGGTCCTCGATCCGGTGGAACGTCTCCAGGAGGCTTTGGAGCACCTTGTTGAAGGCCCAGTCCGCGGCGAACTGGTTCTCCCGGATCATCCGGACCGTCTGGTCCAGGACCATCGAGTCCTCGAGAAGGGCGAGGTGGACCGAGAGGATCTGGTGGTGTTCCGAGGAGGAGTCCGCCACGCCGTCGCGGATGGACCGGATCTGCTCCTTCGAGCGGGCCACGGCCCGCTGGAACGCCGCGACCTCCTCGTCCACCTTTTCCCGGCCGATGGTGGCCTGGACGGAACGCGGAAGGGCGCGGTTCAGGAAGTACCCCTTGCCGATGGCGATTCCCGCGGAGGCCGGTATCCCCCGCAGCACGCGCATCCTGGGTTTCCCGCCCTCCGCCATCCCCTACTCCTCCCCGAACTTCCGGTCGATCAGCGCCCCGATGGCCGCCAGGGCCTCTTCCGCGTCCGCCCCGCTGGCCCGGACAAGGACCCGGGTGTCCTTCGGCGCCGCGAGCATGAGGACCCCCATGATGCTCTTCCCGTTGACCTCCACCCCGTCCTTGACCACCCGGATCTCGGAGGAGAACTGGTTGGCCAGCCGGACGAGCTGGGCGGCCGCGCGGGCGTGCAGGCCCAGCCGGTTCCGGATGTCGAACTCCCGCTCGGCGGTCAATCCCACAGGATGAGCACCCCCACGACGAGAAGGACGCCGAGGATCTCCGACGGCGAGACCCCCTTCCGGAAGAGCGCCGTGAAGAGACGGACCATCACCACCCCGAGGACGAACAGGAGGATGGCGAGGAAGACGTCCCCGCCCAGGACGGCGTGCCGCCCCGCGTACGCGCCCGCGTACGCCCCCCCCAGCACCGCCGCCGCCAGCTTCCGGTCCTCGGTCTTCCCGCTCAGCCCCGCCGCCTTGAGCCAGGCTACCGCACCCTCCTGCCCCTGCATTCCCGCGGAGAACCCGCGGAACCGCACGAGGAGGTGGTTGGCGTTGTAGAGCGCCAGCAGCGCGACGATCCCCGCCAGCGGGTGGAGCAGCGCGAGGATCGCGCCCGCCGCCGAGGCCGTCGGCCGCAGGGCCCCCCAGAAGAATGCGTCCCCGATGGCACCCAGGGATCCCATCAGCCCCACCTTGAACGTGCCGATTGCCCGGGGGTCGGCTTCCCCCGCCGCAACGCGCTCCTCGAGCCGCACCGCAGCCCCCAGGATCACCGTCCCCATCGCGGGCTGGGTGTTGAAGAACTCCAGGTGGCGCTTCACCGCCTTCAGCGCTTCCTCCGGCCGCCCGGCGTAGAACTCCCGCAGCGCCGGCAGGATCGCGTAGGCGAACCCCACGTTCTGCATCCCCTCGAAGTTCCAGCACCCCTGGAGGAGGAACTGGCGCCTCCACACGGAGCGGCGCCCCGCGGCGGAAAGGGTCGGCACGGTCATGCCGCCCACCGGAAGAACACGGTGGCGGCGAAGACGGCCCCCATCGTCAGGAAGAAGAGCGCCGACGTCCGCTCGGTCCGGCTGCACGAGTAGACCGAGGCCGCACCCAGGAGCGGGAGGGCGGGCAGGAGGGCGGAGAACTCCAGGCGGCTTCCGGGACCGAACCGCGGGAGCAGGAGTTTCGCCACCGCCACGCCGACCCCCGAAAAGGCCAGCGCGAGGAGCGCGCCGGAGAGGGCGAAGAGGGTGAGGCCCGCCAGGAGGCCGTGCTCCACTGCCCGCAGGTCGCCCCGGTCCACCGCTTCCGCCGTCAGGTGGGCGACCCGGCCGTTCACCTTCCGGACATGCCGGTCCGCGATCCTCCCCAGCTCCGCGAAGGGGAACGTGAAGAGGAGCAGCGCCGTGAAGCTCCCGCCATCGAGACCGATGGAGGAGGAGGCCACGGCAGCCGCCGCGCCGGCGAAGATGGCCGCGCCCGTGTCGTCCGGAGGGACCGACGCCCCGACGGGGAGGCGGGCGATGTAGAGCAGTTCGAGCACCGCGCCGACCTGGGCCCCCGCCGCGAAGTTTCCGAATACCGCCCCCATGAGGGTGGCGACCACCAGCGGACGGTGGAGCATGAGCTGGAACGCCGCCGTGCGGTCGAGGTAGCACAGGCTTCCGAGGAGGGCCGCCAGGGCGAACCGGAATGCCATGCCTACACTCCCCCTTCCGCCTCGTAGGAGGTCCCCGCCTCGAAGGGGGTCCCCCGGACGCAGACCGAGACGCCGTGGGAGCGGAACCAGCGAATGGCCTCGAAATCTTCCGGGGAGAAGAAGACGGAAGGAGAGATCTCCACCTTCCCCGCGGCGAAGTGGAGGTTCCCGATGTTCAGGAGGTCGAACCGCACGCTTCCTTGCCGCAACGACAGGGCGTCCGCCGCGCTGGAGACCAGGAGAATCGTCCGCTCCCCGTTCCGGTCGGCCTCGGCGAGGGCCGCGGACGCCTCGGGGAGCCGGCAGAAGCGGACCGAGATCCCCCGGGGCACCGCGAGCTCCATCACGGAACGCAGGAAAGGGTTGGCGGCGAGGTCGTCGTTCGCGACGACGAGGGAGTTCGCCTTCGTGTGGGGGATCCAGGTCTCCACCACCTGGCCGTGGATCAGGCGGCAGTCGATGCGGACGAGCACCAGGGGCATCCGGCTCTCCTACTTTTTCTCCGCCTTCTTCTTCAGCATGTCCCCGGGGATCGTGATGTTGCGCTGCCCGCACTCCTGGAGGTGGCGGGCGAGTTCCGGCAACGGCATCGAGGCGCGGGCCATGGGGAACTTGATCATCATCGGCAGGTTCACCCCCGTGACCACCTCCACCCGGTGGGTGGCCAGGAAGGAGAGACCGATGTTGGAGGGGGTGCCCCCGAACATGTCGGTCAGCAGGATCACCCCGTCCCCCGCCTCGACCGTCCGGATGGCGCCCTCCACCGCCGCGTGGATCTCCTCCACCCCCTGGTTCGGGGGGATGTCGACCGCCAGGACGCCCTCGATCTTCCCGACGATGATCTCGGCGGCCCGCAGGAGTTCCGTGGCGAACGCGCCGTGGGAAATGACGACCGCACCGATCATCCCGCCCCCCTCGCGGGAAGGGAGGAGCGCGAAAGGTCGCGGTGGACCACGACCGCGGCCCCGTCCTTCTTCCCGAGAATCTCCCCGATCGCTTCCGCGACCGCAACCGACCGGTGCCGCCCCCCGGTGCAACCCACGCCCAGCGTGAAGTACGCCTTGCCCTCCTTTCTATAAAGGGGAAGAAGGAAAAGCAACAGGTCCGACGCGCGGCGGAGGAACATCCGCGTCGGGCGGGCGCGGAGGACGTACTCCCGCACCCCTCGGTCCAGGCCGGTGCGCCGCTTCAGGGCCGGAACGAAATTCGGGTTGGGCAGGAACCGGACGTCCAGGACCATGTCGGCTTCCCCGGGGAGCCCGTAGCGGTACCCGAAGGAGACGACGTTCACCTGGAGGCCCCCGGCGCCCCCCCGGCGGAACCGGCGCACCAGGGCGTCCCTGAGCTGGTGGACGGTGAACGTGGAGGTGTCGATCACCGCGTCGGCCATCTCCCGGAGGGGGGAGAGGATCTCCCGCTCCCGCCGGATCGCCTCCTTCGCCCCTTCCCGCGCCGCGATGGGGTGCCTGCGGCGGGTTTCGCTGAAACGGCGCACGAGGGCCTCGTCGGCCGCGTCGAGGAACAGGACGTGGACCGCGCTCTTCCCCTCCCGGAGCTCCTCGAGCACACGCGACAGGTCGGGGAGGAACTCCCGGCCGCGGACGTCCACTCCCAGGGCGATGCGGGCCCCCTCCCCCCGGGCCTCGGAGACCACATCCACGAACTTGGGGAGCAGGATCGGCGGCAGGTTGTCCACGCAGTAGTAGCCGAGGTCCTCGAAGGCCTTGATCGCCGTGCTCTTGCCGGCCCCGGAGAGGCCGGTGACGACCACGATGTCGGCGCGGTGGCCGCGCCCGGCGTGCGCCGTCACGGCTCCCTCCGCTCCACGGCCCTCCGCTCCTGGCGGCCGACGAGCTCCCGGGCGGAGTGGACTCCCAGCTGCTTGAGGAGGTGGTTCCGGACGGCCACCTCGACGATCGCGGCGAGGTTGCGCCCGGGGGATACGGGGATCAGGAGCGTCGGGAGGGAAACCCCCAGGATCCCGGTGGTGCGGTCCTCGAGGCCCAGGCGGTCGTATTCCTTCCCGGCGTCCCATTCCTCCAGCCGGATGACGAGCTCGACCTTCTTCCGCTGCGAGGTGGCGGTCAGCCCGAAGAGTTCCTGGATGTTGATGATCCCCAGCCCCCGGATCTCCATGTGGTGGACGGTGAGATCGTCCCCCCGCCCCACCAGGGTCGCCGGCCCGAGCTTGTCGATGTGGATGGCGTCGTCCGCCACGAACCGGTGCCCGCGGAGGATGAGGTCGAGGGCGCACTCGCTCTTCCCGACGCCGCTTTTTCCTTCGAGAAGCACGCCGACGCCCAGCACATCCATCAGGACGCCGTGCACGGTGGTGGTCTCCGTGAGGAGGCGGGAGAGCTGCCGGTGGATCTCGTCCAGGAGCTCCGCGGTGGGGAGTGCGGAGGAGAAGAGGGGGACCCTCCGCGCCCCGGCGGCCTCGAGGAAAAGGGGGGGCACCTCCTGGAAGGCCGAAACCAGGGCGCACGGGAACGGACCGGCGAAGAACCGGTCCGCGCTCTCCGCCTGCCGAGCGGGGTCCAGGCGCCGGAAGTAGGATATCTCCGTTTCCCCGAGAACCTGGACGCGACCCCCCTGGGGAGGGAAGACCTCGCCGGTGACCGCGAGCCCCGCTTCCTGGGCGCGGTTTCCCGCGATTTCCCGGGTCATGCCCTCCTCCCCTGCGAGCAGCCGGAGGCGCAGAGGAACCGAGCATTCCTCCCGAAAAGTCGCGACGGAGATCGGCAAGGCCCCTCCCGGCGGCCCGGTCAGGGCCGCTCGTCCTCTTCCCGCAGCGCCTGCAGGAGCCCGTCCGCCCCTTCCGCCGCGAGAAGTTTCCGTCGGAACCGCTCGTCCTTCAGGAGACGGGAGATGCGGGCGAGCGCCTTGAGGTGCAATCCGGCGGAGTTCTCCGGGGCGACGACGAGGAAGAAGAGACGCGCGGGTTTTCCGTCGAGGGAGGAGAACTGTACCCCTTCCCGGCTTCGCCCGAACAGCGCGACGAGCCGGTCGATCCCCGGAACCTTCCCGTGGGGGATCGCGACCCCCTCGCCGATCCCGGTGCTCCCGAGGGCCTCCCGCTCCATGAGGATCGCGGCCAGCCGTTCCGGCGACAGGGACGGCAGGAGCCGGCAGACCGCCTCGGAGAGCTCGCGGAGGACCCCTTCCTTCGTCTCCGACCGGAGGCCGTCGACGACGGCCTCCGGCGGGACGAGGTCCAGGATCCTCATCGGGCGGCCGGCTCCGTGAACCCGATGTTCCCGTCCTGCTGGCGGTAGACCACGCTGGGCTGGTTCGTCTCCTGGTTCACGAACATCACCACGTCCACCCGCAGGAGGTCGAGGTGCCGCGCGGCGTCCTCCACGGTCATCGGCTTGGGGAGGAAGTTGTCGGTCCGCACGATGCGGGGGCGCCCCTCCCCGGGCGCGATGGTCAGGGAGGAGCCGGACACCATCGGCTCGGGGATCGCCCCCTGCCCCTTCTCCTTCCGCTTCTCCCGGTACTTCTTCAGTTGTCGCTCGACCTTGTCGCACACCAGGTCGATGGCGGAGTACAGGTCCTCCGTCGACTCGAAGGCCTTGATGGTGATGCCGCGCGCGGTCAGGAACACCTCGGCGATGTGGCGGTACTTCTCGACGGAAAGCGTCACGTGGGCGTCGAACGACTTCTCGACCACCTTCTGAACCTTCCCCAGCTTCTCGGTCACGTAGTCCTTCAGCGCCTGGCTGGGATCGACGTGCCGGAACGTAACGGAAATCTGGTTCACGATGTACCCCTCCTTTTCCGGAATGGGCCTTGCGGGGATCAGAATTGCCTCTTGCGCCGGGACGACGAGAGCATCCCCAGCTGCGCGCGGTACTTCGTCACCGTCCGCCGCGCGATCCGGATCCCCTGGTTCTGCAGAAGCCGCATCAGCTCCTGGTCGCTGAGGGCCTTCCCCTCCCCCTCCGCCCGGATGATGTCCCGGATCTTCTCCTTGACGGACTTGGAGGCGATGTCCTCCTCGCCCCCCTCCCGGTTGAGGCCCGAGTTGAAGAAATACTTCAGTTCGTAGATGCCGTGGGGGGTGTAGACGTATTTCCCGCTGGTGACCCGGGACACGGTGGACTCGTGCATCGCGATCTCCTCGGCCACGTCCCGGAGCGTCAGCGGGCGCATGTGCTTGGGACCCTTCTCCAGGAAGTCCCGCTGCAGCTTCATGATGCTCTCCACGACCTTGTAGATGGTGCGCTTTCGCTGCTCGATGCTCTTGATGAACCACAGGGCGGAATTCACCTTCTGCTTCAGGAACTCCCGGTCCTCCTTCGGAAGCTCCTCCCCCCCGCCCGCGAGGAGCCGGCGGTAGTAGGAGGAAAGGCGGAGCCTCGGCTGCCCGTCCTCGTTCAGGGTGATGATCCACTGGTCGTCCACCTTGAAGACGTAGACGTCCGGCGTGATGTAGTGGACGTCGTCCCCGGAGTAGGCCCGGCCGGGTTTCGGCCAGAGGGTGACCAGCTTCTGGAACGCGTCCTTCACCGTTTCCCGGGGGATCTTCAGGCGGCGGGCGACTCCGGCCACGTCCCCCCGGGAGAACAGGTCGAAGTGATCCGCGAGGATCCGCACGGGGAGATCGAACTCCGCCCCCTTCTCCCGCGCCTGGATCAGGAGGCACTCCCGGAGGTCCCGCGCGCCCACGCCCAGGGGGTCCAGCGTCTGGATCCTCGCGACGGTCCGCGTCACCTCCTCGACCGGGAGGGAGAGGGAGACCGCGGCCTCCTCGTCCGTCACCGTCAGGTATCCGTTCTCGTCGATGTTCCCGATGAGGTAGAGGGCCGCCGCCCGTTCGGTTTCCGGCAGGTCCAGCAGGTTGACCTGGGACTCGAGGTGCTCTGCCAGGGTCGGCCGGCGCGTCAGGGTGTTCTCGTAGTAGGGCCGGCCGTCCTCCTCGTCCGGATCCCGCTCCACCCTCCCCTCCCGGGCCCCCTCGCCGAAGTAATACTCCCAGTCGACCCGGTCGATGAGCCCGGTGTCCCCCTTCGTCGATGCCTCCTGCGGGGCCTGCGGGGCGGCCGTTTCTTCCTCCGCGGGGGTTGCCGCCGCCTCCTCTTCGGGGGAGCCGTCCGGCCCGTCCGCCCCCTCTTCCAGCGCCGGGTTCACCTCCAGCTCCTCCCGGACCGCCTGCTGAAGCTCGAGGCGGGACAGCTGGAGCAGCTTGATCGCCTGCTGCAGCTGGGGGGTCATCACCAGCTGCTGGCTGAGCTTCAGGGATTGTCGGAGTTCCAGCGCCATCCACGCCCCTTCGCGCGTCAGAGGGAGAAGCTTTCCCCCAGGTAGATTTCCCGGACCCGGTCCGACGCGGCGATCTCCCCGGGGGTCCCCGAGAGCAGGATCTCTCCCTCGGAGATGATGTAGGCACGGTCGCATACCTTGAGGGTATCGCGAACGTTATGATCCGTTATTATAACGCCGATGCCGCGCTCTTTTAATCCGAGGATGACCTGCTGGAGGTCCGCCACGGAGATCGGGTCGATCCCGGCGAACGGCTCGTCGAGCAGGAGGAAATCCGGGGAGAGGACGAGCGCCCTCGCGATCTCCGAACGCCGGCGCTCCCCGCCGGAGAGGGCGTACCCCATGGTGTCCCGGACGTTTCCGATGCGCATGTCCCGCAGCAGGGCCTCGAGCCGATCCGCCCGCTCCCCGGCGGAGAGGGGGGTCTCCTCCAGGAAGGCAAGGATGTTCTCGCGGACGGTGAGTTTCCGGAAGATCGACGGCTCCTGCGGCAGGTAGCCGAGCCCCATGCGCGCCCGCCGGTGCATCGGGAGGTCCGTCACGGGGACCCCGTTCAGAAACACCTCCCCCCCGTCGGGACGGATCAGCCCCACCATCATGTAGAAGATCGTCGTCTTGCCGGCCCCGTTGGGGCCCAGGAGTCCCACGACCTCCCCGGAGCAGGTCTCGAGGGAGACCCCCTTCACGACCTCGCGCCGTCGATACCGCTTCCGCAGCTCCCGGACGGCGAGGGTCTTCCCGCCCTTCTCCTCCCGCCTCCGGTGCGGGTGACCTTCTTCCGGGGGTCGCGTGGTCACTTCGGGGACTTCTCCATCACGCCCTTGGGATTGATCACCGCGCGCACGCGGCCGCCCCCCTCCCCCCCGGTCACCACCGAACGGTTCTCGCGGAGATACAGGGTGAGGGTCTCCCCCTTCAGGGTGTTCTCTCCCTGGCGGAGGTCCGCGCCCCCGCTGAGTACGACGCGCTGCTCCAGGTTGAAGAAGGTGGCCCGCGGCGCCCGCGCCTCGCGGTCTCCCTGCACCACCCGCACGTCGCCTTCCGCCTCGATCCGCTCGATCGCCTTCGCCTCGCGGGAGTACTCCGCGTGGACCCGGTTCGCGTGCAGCGTCACGTCGGCCTGCACCGCCACGACGTTCCCCTCGAAGGTCACGGAGTCGCGGACGCTGTCCGCGTTGACGCGGTCGGCGGTGATCTCGATGGGCCGGCTCCCCAGTTCGCGGTTCGATATCCCCGGCGCCTGCTGGGCCCCCGCCGGCGCCCCCGCGCCGAAGACCGCTCCCAGGAGAAACACGGCCGCCGGGAACCGTTTCCCCATACCCCTCACCCCCTCCGCCGGGGCGCCGCCGCCGGCTCGATTCGGCCCCTGGGCGAATCCATCGTGATGCTCCCCTCCCCCCATTCCCAGACGAGGTTCCTCCCGGAGGCGGTGATCCCCGGCCCGGAGAGCGTCGCGGCCCCGGGAACGCGCAACGTCTGGCCGGTGATGTCGAGGGTCGCCGGGGAGACCTGGGCCTCCCATCCGCCCTCCCGGACCAGCCGGGACCCCTCCGGGAAAGAGAGGGTGGCGCGTTCGAAATCCCAGGAAGCCGACGGGGCCGAAACCGTCGTCCCGCGGAGGGACTTCTCCGTCAGGAACACGGTCACCCCGGTCCCCGTCACCCCCTTCCGGGCGTACTCGTACGACGCCCGCTCCGCGGTCAGCCGGTTCCGTTCTCCGCTCAGGTCGTGGAACTCCCGCACGTCCACCGACGAGAGGAGGATCTCCGGCCCCCCGGACGGACCCGGCGTCGCCCCGGCGGAGGGACCGACGGGAGCCTTCCCGGGGAGCGCCGCGAGGACCGCCATCGCGAGAACGAACCCCGCGAACGCCGCCCACGGCAGGAGCCGGGATTTCAACCGGTATTCCCCGGGGGGAAATATTTCTCCGCCGCCCCGGCCCAGGCGCCGCTCGACCGGAGGAGGAACTCGATGATCTCCCGGACCGCGGCGCCGCCTCCGGGACGGGAAGACACGTAGTCCACCGCCTCGAGAACGTACGGCTCCGCGTCGGCGGGGGCCGCCGAGAACCCCACGGCGCGCAGCAGCGGCAGGTCCACGATGTCGTCCCCCACGTAGGCCGTCTCCTCGGGGCGGACCCCCTGCTCCCCGAGGATCTCCCGCCACGCCTGCAGCTTGTCGTACACGCCCTGGCGGACGATGCGGACCCCGAGTTCCCGTGCCCTGACCAGAACGACCTCCGAGGTGCGCCCGGTGATGATCCCGACCGCCACGCCGGCCCGCTGCAACATCTTGATCCCGTGGCCGTCGCGCACGTGGAACCGTTTCGTCTCCACACCGTCGCTCCCGTGGAGGATCCCCCCGTCCGTCAGGACGCCGTCCACGTCGGTCAGGAACAGGCGGACACGTGCGGCGTTCCCATCCGCGCCGGGACGAACGACGGGCCCCTTCATCCCACCCCCGCCTTCAGGAGGTCGTGGACGTGCACGATGCCGACGGGCGTCTCGGGGGCCGCCGGGTCGTGGACGAACAGGCTCGTGATGGAGAACTCCTCCATCTTCCGCAGCGCCGCCGCCGCCAGTTCGGCGGAGGCGATCCGCTTCGGACCGCGGCTCATCACCTCGGCGGCGGTGGTCCGGTAGAGATCCACGCCGCGCGCCATGGCCCGCCGGACATCCCCGTCGGTGATCACGCCGACCAGCCGGCCCGACCCGTCCGTCACGCCGGTCACCCCGAGCCGCTTCGCGCTGATCACGAGGAGGGCGTCCTTGAGGGCGGTTTCCGGGGAAACCAGGGGGACCGCCTCGCCCGCGTGCATCAGGTCCCCCACCGTCAGGAGGCGCCGGCCCAACGCGCCCCCGGGGTGAAGCTGCGCGAAATCCTCCTCGGAGAACCCCTTCTCCTCGAAGAGGACCACCGCGAGCGCGTCCCCCATCGCCAGCGCCGCCGTGGTCGACGCGGTGGGAGCGAGCCCCAGCGGGCACGCCTCCTCGGGGACCCCCACGTCGAGCGTCGCGTCCGCGTGCCGGGCCAGGGTGGACCCGGCGTTTCCCGTCATGGCGATCACCGGAAGCCCCATCCGCTGGAACACCGGCATCAGCCGGACGATCTCCTCCGTCTCTCCGGAATTGGAGATGGCGATGACAACATCCCCCCGCCGGACCATCCCGATGTCGCCGTGGATCCCCTCCGCAGGGTGGAGGAAGAACGCCGGGGTCCCCGTGGACGCCAGGGTGGATGCCACCTTGCGGGCGATCAGTCCCGACTTCCCCATGCCGGTGACGACGACCTTCCCGGTCGCGCCCATGAGGAGCTCCACCGCCTCGGCGAAGCGGGCGTCGAGCTTTCCCCGAAGCCCCTCGATCGCGGCGGCCTCGATGGCCAGGACCCGGGCGGCGCGCTCGGCGCGGTCGTCGGTCACTTCTTCCCTTCCCCTTCCGCCGCCGCCCGGATGGCGAGGAGGGTCCGCAGCAGAGGCTCGACCTCCGTGAGGGGGAGGCTGTTCGGGCCGTCCGACAGGGCACGGTCGGGGGCGGGGTGGATCTCCAGGAAGATCCCGTCCACCCCGGCCGCCATCGCCGCCCGCGCCAGGGGGGCGACGTACCTCCTCTCCCCGGAGGAGGCGGTTCCCGCCCCTCCCGGAAGCTGCACGCTGTGTGTGGCGTCGAAGATGACGGGGCAGATCGAACCGCGGATCGCGGGCAACCCCCGGAAATCGACCACCAGGTTGTTGTACCCGAACGTCGTTCCCCGCTCCGTGACGAGCACGTTGGCGTTCCCGGTGGACCGCACCTTTTCCACGGCGTTGCGCATGTCCCACGGCGCCATGAACTGCCCCTTCTTGAC
>DASWBR010000244.1:0-3885 GCA_036390495.1 Candidatus Deferrimicrobiaceae bacterium
ACCCCGACCTGCGGTCCGTGCCTCGGGGGTCACATGGGGATCCTCGCGAAGGGAGAGCGGGCGATCGCCACGACAAACCGGAACTTCGTCGGCCGGATGGGGCACCCCGAGAGCGAGGTGTACCTGGCGAACCCCGCCGTGGCGGCGGCGTCCGCCGTGCTGGGCCGGATCGGGGGACCCGATGAGCTTTAGGGGGACACTCTTGGTCCATGCCGGGGAGGAAGGATAGAGTGTCCCCCGCCATGAAGGGCATTGCGTGGAAGTACGGGGACGACGTCGACACGGACGTCATCATCCCTGCGCGGTACCTGAACACCTCCGACCCGGCGGAGCTCGCAAGACACTGCATGGAGGACATCGACGCCGCGTACGCGGCGAAGGTGTCCCCGGGGGACTTCATCGTGGCGGGGAAGAATTTCGGGTGCGGCTCCTCCCGGGAACACGCCCCCATCGCCATCAAGGCGTCCGGAGCCTCCGCGGTGGTCGCCCGCTCTTTCGCGCGGATCTTCTACCGGAACGCCTTCAACATGGGTCTGCCGATCTTCGAGGCCCCGGACGCGGTGGACGGGATCGAAGCGGGGGACCGGCTCGCGGTCGACATGGAGGCGGGGACCCTCCGGAACGAGACGAAGGGGAGGGAGTACCGGTTCACCCCGATACCCCCCTTCATGCAGGAGCTGGTCGCGGCGGGAGGGTTGCTGAACTACATCGCGAAGCGGAAGAAGGGAACCTGATGGCCGCGAGGAAGATCTGCGTGTTCCCGGGCGACGGGATCGGCCCGGAGGTGGTGCGGGAGGCGCTGGCCGTTCTGCGAACGCTGGAGGAGGTGGCCGGGAAGCGGATGTTCGAGACGGAGGAGGCCCTCCTGGGGGGGGCATCCTACGACGTCCACGCGGTCCCGATGACCCCGGGGGCCCTTGCGCTTGCAAAGGGGGCCGACGCGGTCCTCCTGGGGGCGGTTGGCGGGCCGCAGTGGGACGTTCTCCCGTTCGCGGTTCGGCCCGAGAGGGCGCTCCTGGGCTTGCGCAAGGAGCTCGGGCTGTTCGCGAACCTGCGCCCCGCCGTGGTCTTCGCCCCGCTGATCGACGCCTCCCCCCTGCGGCGCGAGCTCGTGGAGGGGATCGACCTGATGGTGGTACGGGAACTGACGGGGGGGATCTACTTCGGGGAGCCCCGGGGCGTGAGGATGATCGACGGCGTGGAGACCGGGATCAACACGGAGGTCTACACGCGCCCCGAGATCGAGCGCGTGGCCCGCGTTGCGTTCGAGCTCGCCCGGAAACGGTCCCGGAAGGTGACCAGCGTGGACAAGTCGAACGTCCTCGAGGCCACCGAGCTGTGGCGCAAGGTGGTGACGGAGGTGGGGGCGAGGGAGTTCCCGGACGTCGCCCTGTCCCACATGCTGGTGGACAACTGCGCGATGCAGCTGATCCGCTGGCCCCGCCAGTTCGACGTGATCGTGACGACCAACCTGTTCGGGGACATCCTGACGGACGAGGCGTCGATGATCACCGGTTCGATCGGCATGCTCCCCTCCGCCTCGCTGGGCGGAAAGGTGGGGCTGTACGAGCCGATCCACGGAAGCGCCCCCGACATCGCGGGGAAGGGGGTTGCCAACCCCCTTGCCACGATACTTTCCGTGGCGATGATGCTAAAATACTCGTTTGAAATGCCCGCGGAGTCCGCCTGGATCGAGGAGGCGGTCGCGCGGGTCCTCGCCGACGGGTACCGGACGGGGGACATCTACCGCGAGGGCGAGGGGAAAAAGGTCGGAACGACCGAAATGGGCGACCGGGTCCGGGACGCCGTCCGCAATCTATCCCAGAAGAGGTGAGGCAATGAGCGGCAAGCGGTTCAACGTGGCCGTCGCCGGTGCGACCGGGGCGGTGGGTGAGGTGTTCCTGCAGATCCTGGCGGAGCGGAAGTTCCCGATCAAGAACCTCCGGCTCCTCGCATCCGAGCGGTCCGTCGGGAAGAAGCTCAAGTTCGCCGGGGAAGAGTTCCCCGTGGAGCTGCTGTCCAAGAACGCCTTCAAGGGGATCGACATCGCGCTCTTCTCCGCGGGGGCCTCGCGGAGCAAGGAGTTCGCACCTTCGGCGTGGGAGGCCGGCGCGGTGGTGGTGGACAACTCTTCCGCCTTCCGGATGGAGCCGGACATCCCGCTGGTGGTGCCGGAGATCAACCCGCAGGCGATCGGCCAGTACAAGAGCCGGGGGATCATCGCGAACCCGAACTGCACCACGATCATCGCGATCATGCCGCTGAAGCCGCTGCACGACTACGGGACCCTGACACGCGTGGTGGCGTCCTCCTACCAGGCGACCTCGGGCGCGGGCGCGAAGGCCATGGCGGAGCTGATCGCGCAGACGAAGGCGTACGCGAAGGGGGACCCGCTGGAGGTGGCCGCGTTCAAGCACCAGATCGCCTTCAACGTCATCCCGCACATCGACGGCTTCCTGGACAACGGGTACACGAAGGAAGAGATGAAGATGACGAACGAGGGGCGCAAGATCCTGGGGATCCCGGACCTGCGGGTCACCTGCACCACGGTGCGCGTCCCGGTCCTGACCGCCCACTCGATCTCCGTGAACGCGCAGTTCGCGAAGAAGATCACGCGGGAGAAGGCGCGGGAGCTGATCGCGAAGTTCCCCGGGTGCCAGGTGATGGACGACCCGGCGAACAACGTCTACCCGATGCCGCTGTTCTGCGCGGGGAAGGACGACTGCTACGTAGGGCGGATCCGCGAGGACGAGAGCGCGGAGAACTGCCTGAACTTCTGGGTCTGCGGCGATCAGCTCCGCAAGGGCGCGGCGCTCAACGCCATCCAGATCGCCGAGGTGCTGGCGCAGAGGCACCTGCAACCCGCCCACGCGTAACCACCGCGACAGGGGAGTCCGGAGACACGGCCGGAGGCGGGGAAACCCGCCTCCGGCTTTTTTCTACGGGGAGGTGGCGGGGGATTGGAAGGGCGCCGGCGGGTCAAGCTGACGGTCGCGTACGACGGGACGGCGTACGCCGGCTGGCAGGTGCAGCCGAACGGGACGTCGGTCCAGTCGGCGATGGAGGACGCGCTCGCCCGGATCCTGCAGGAGTCGGTGCGGCTGCGGGCGGCCGGACGGACTGACGCGGGGGTCCACGCCCGGGAGCAGGTGGTCGACTTCGCGGATTCCGGGCGCAGGGACCTCGCGACGGTGGTCCGGGGTGGTAACGCTCTCCTGCCCGGGGACATCCGGATCCTCTCCGCGGAGGAGGCCCCGGGTCCGTTCGACGCCCGGCGCCACGCGGCGGAGAAGGAGTACCGGTACTTCCTCTACCTCTCGCCGGTCGCCTCCCCGTTCCTCGCACGGTACGCGTGGCACATCGAGGCGCCGCTGGACCTGGATGCGGTCCGGGAAGCTCTCTCCCACGTCGTCGGGGAGCACGACTTCACCTCGTTCAGGGGACAGGGGTGCACGGCGAAATCCCCGGTGCGGACGATCCTCCGGGCGGAGGCGGCGCGGCACGACGTGGCCGGGCTCTGGTCCATCGACGTGGCGGGCGGGGGGTTCCTGCGCCACATGGTGCGCAACATCGTCGGAACCGTCGTGGAGGCCGGGAAAGGCAAATATCCGCCCGAACGGGTTGGGGAAATCCTTCGTGCGCAGGACCGCTCCGCCGCCGGGGTCACCGCCCCGGCCCACGGCCTCTTCCTCTGGCGCGTGACGTACTGACGGACGCGGGCCGGGCGCTACTTCGCCGGCAGCGAGAGCGCGAACTCCAACGCCCTGTCGATCCACGTCTTTAGGTCCCGCGGAGATGCGAATCCCGCGGGCTCGACGTAGACCAGCCCCTTCATCGGCTTCCCCGTGAAATCCATCTCTTTGGCGTGAGGCCGGGCCAGGGCCG
>DASWBR010000245.1:0-5119 GCA_036390495.1 Candidatus Deferrimicrobiaceae bacterium
GTGTTCGGAACCCACAACATCGCCCGGCTTCCCGAACTGGTCCGGAAGGCGGAGGATTCCGTCCCGTCCGTCGCGGTCGGAATGGGCGGAGACACCGGGCACTGGGAGGTTCCGCCGTACCTGCCGGACGGGGCATTCTCCGCGATGGTGACGATCATGCAGGGGTGCGACAACTTCTGCGCCTACTGCATCGTCCCGCTGGTCCGCGGTCCCGAGGTCAGCCGGCCGGCCGCCGAAATCCTCGCGGAGATCCGCGCCCTCGCGGACCGGGGCGTCCGGGAAGTGGTCCTGCTCGGCCAGAACGTCAATTCCTACGGCAAGAAAGAGGGAGAGATCCCGTTCCACGAACTGCTGCGGCGCATTTCCGCCGTAGAGGGGATCTCCCGGATCCGGTTCATCACGTCGCACCCCCGGGACCTCGACGACCGGACGGTTGGCCTCTTCTCGGAAGTCGGCTCGTTGTGTCCCCACCTCCACCTGCCGCTGCAATCCGGTTCGGACCGGGTGCTCTCCTCCATGGGGCGCGGCTACACCCGCGCGGAATATCTCTCGAAGGTGAACGCCCTCCGCGCCGCGCGGCCGGAGATCCGCTTTTCCTCCGATTTCATCGTCGGCTTCCCGGGGGAAACGGAGAGGGATTTCCTGGCGACCCTGGAGGTCATGGAGGAGGTACGGTACGACTCGTCGTTCTCCTTCCGGTTCTCCCCGCGCCCGGGAACCCGTGCGGCGGGCATGGGGGATCCGGTGGAACCGGGGATTTCCGGCGAGCGGCTCCGGCGGCTGCAATCCCTCCAGGACCGCCACTCCAGGGAGCGGCTTTCCGGGATGGTGGGGCGGGTTGTGGAAGTCCTGGAGGAGGGGGAATCGACAAGAGGGGCCGGTCGACTCTGCGGCAGGACCCCCTGCTACAAGACGGTGAACTTCGTCCCCGCGGGCGGCGAGGGGCCGCTCCGGAACGTCCTTGTCACCTCCGCCGGGGCGCACTCCCTGGTAGGTGAGGAGAGGGGTTAGCCATGGCTCGGGAGATGCTGGTGGCCGGCGTGACCGTCGATCCGATGACGAAGTCTCCCATCGTGGTGCTGAAGGACCGTGAGAACCGTTGCGCCCTCCCGATCTGGATCGGGCTCCTGGAGGCGAACGCCATCGTCCTCGCCCTCGAAGGGGTGGAACTTCCAAGACCCATGACCCACGACCTGATGAAGTCGGTCCTCGAGACGACGGGAAACTCCCTGCGGAAAGTGGAGATTACCGACATCCGGGACAACACCTATTACGCCTCCCTCCACCTCGAGGGGAACGGGGGCCGCTTCACGGTGGATTCCCGGCCCAGCGACGCGATCGCCCTCGCCCTCCGGTTCGACGTGCCCGTTCTGGTTTCCGAAGGAGTGCTGGAGAAGGCCGTCGCCGTCGACACCGGGAACGGGGAGGAGGGAGAAGACCCGTGGATGGAGCTCCTCGAGAAGATGGACCCCGGGCAGTTCAGCAAGTACAAGATGTAGGCAGACGGGGCGGATGAAGGTTTCCCGCATACTGGTTCTCCAGGAGAACGCCGCCGGAGGCCGCGAACTCCGCCTCAACGTGCTGGACCATTCCGTCGAGTTCGAATTCCGCCCCCCCGACCTGGTGACGTCCCGGAAGATCGACGCCGCCGCCTTCTCCGCGGTAGCCGCCCCCATCGATTGCGCCCGGCCCGACCTCATCGACACGCTCGGGGGTTCCGGAGGAAACGGCGCGCCGGTCTTCCTTTACCGGGGGGAGCCGCCCCTCCACGAGGTGGCCCGCTGGGTCATCCTGGGGAAGCCGTCCCCTGCAGGGGCCGAGGGGACGGTGTCGGACCGCCTCCTGGTCGAGAGCCTCGAGTATTACTCGATGGCCTCGCTGTACCAGCAGTGCCTCCGGATGATGTCGTCCCAGGACGAGGAGAAGCTGGTTTCGCAGATCACCGAAACCTTCACCAGCGAGCTAGGCGCGGAGAGCTGCGTCGTCTGGATCTCCTCCCCCTCGGACCCGGACGAGATGATGATCGCCTCCGTCCGCGGCGTCATCGGGATCGACCGGGAAGGGTCCCGCTTCTTATTGTCCCAGTCCGAGGTGGCCGAGGCCGTCTGGAAAGGGGCCCCCTTCGCCGTCGCCACGGTCGGAAAGGGGGAGAAGGGCGCCGCCCGGCCCGGCTCCATCCTGTACGTCCCCCTCCTCCACCAGGAAAAGCCGATCGGCATCGTGAAGCTGGGCGACCGCATCGACCGCCGGCCCTACGGTGACCGGGAACTGCACCTCGCGAAGATCATCGCCGACTACGCCGCGGCGGCCCTCAACACGGTGGACCGCCTGGGCCGGATCGAGAAGATCTCCCTCCGCGACCCGGAGACCGGCGCCTACTCGGCGGCGTTCCACGAGGATTACTTCGAGAAGGAACGCTTCAAGGCGGGCCGCTTCCGGAGGCCCCTTTCGGTGATCTTCCTGGTCGTGGAAAACTACTCCTTCCTGATGGAGCAGACCCGGGAGACCATCCTGGTGGGCGCCCTGTCGGCCATGGTCGAGGCGGTCCGCAAGGCCCTCCGGGATTCCGACCTCGTGTCGCGCCAGGAACCTAACCGGTTCTGCATCGTTCTCCCGGAGACGGACGCCTTCGGGTCGATGCTCGCGGTCCGGCGCCTCCGCAACGCCGTCCGGGAGAAAAACCGGATCCAGTTCCTCGGGGCGGAGTTTTCCCTGCAGGTGTTCTTCATGTCCGCCACCTGCCCGCGGGACGGCCGGGATTTCCCGGAGCTTCTCCGCGTGGCGGAAGAGAAGTACGCGCGGCAGCAGAAGAGCCCGCTGCACCGGCAGCGGCTGGCCGACCGGTCCTTCTGGGACGCCTTCGAGATCCTCGTCGGAAAGGCGGAGTATTACGAGATGCTGCGGCGCGGGGAGGACGTCCCCTATTTTCTCCGGATCCGCAGGGACCTCGGGAGGAACTGCCACTTCAGCGTCCCGCGGGAGACGTACCTCCGGATTCTCGAATCCGTGGCGCAGGACGTGGCGGCAACCCCCGAGGACAGGGGACTGGTCATTGTGGCGGGCCCGACACCCGAGATCTACAAGCAGATCTTCCTCTCCTTCGAGCCCGCCCGACCGACGCGGAGGAGCATCTACATCGTGGGGCAGTCGGGCGCCACACGTTTCGACGCGAAGAACCTTCTCTACGTCTCCACCGAAGACGATATGCTCCGGGACCGGGAGGTCCTCCTGTACCTGAAGGAGAACGGGGCGTACTGCCTCTTCGGCACGGACCGTGGCGGAGAGATCGAGGGGTTCAACACCGCCGACGAATGGCTCGTAGAGGCGATGATGGAGAAGATCCAGGACATGTACCACCTGCAGGGGAATTTCTGATGGGTGCCCGGTGACCACTACAGCTGCGGCGAAACGGGTCCTGATCGCCGATCCCGCGGAGAAGACCCGCCATGGCCTCGCCCTCTACCTCCGGGAGAAGGGGATGGAGGTCATCGAGGCGGCCGACGGGAGCAAGGCTCTCGCGGAAACCCTGCTTCGGAAACCCGACGTCCTCCTGCTCGACCTGTCCGTCCCCATCCTCGGCCCGGATCGGCTGCTCCAGATCCTCCGTTCCAACCCGAACACGAAGAACCTTCCGATCTTCTTCCTGAGCGAGCAGGAACGGAGCGTTTCGGGGTTCCGCCCCGGCACGGACGAGTTCATCCGGAAGCCGTTCCACGAGGACGAGGTGCTCCTGCGGATCCAGAGGACCCTGTTCCAGGACCCCCTGTCCGAGGCGCTCGCGGGGGATTCCGAGATCAGCGGGAACCTGAGCCAGATCTTCATCCCCGACCTGTGGCAGATGCTGGCGATGAACCGGAAGAGCGGCATCCTCCAGGTGGAGGGGGTCCGCGTCAGCGGGTCCATCTACATCGAGCGCGGCGAGATCGTTTCCGCCGCGACCCAGAACATCGTGGGGGAGAAGGCCCTGTTCCGCATGATCCCGCTCCGGGAGGGGAAATTCCGGTTCCTCCCGGGGAAGGTCGGCGTCCGGCGCTCCATCTTCACGCCGGCACAGCACGCGATCCTGGAGGGGCTCCGGCATTACGACGAGATCCGGAGGCTGGGCGACCAGCTCCCGGCCCCGACGGATTCGGTGCAGGTCGTCCGGGACGGCACGGAGATCGCCTCCGCGGGCGGTGCGGTGCGGGAGGTCCTCCTCCTCTCGGAGTTCTGCTCCCGCGTGGAGGACATCGTCAACAACTGCAACTTCCCGGACCTGGCGGTCCTCGAGGCGCTCCTGGCGCTGCGCAACCGGGGGATCCTGCGGATCGGGAATTTCGACGTACGCCCGGCCAAGGGCGATTTCCTCCCCGCCGAGGACATGGCGCGCCTCAAGACGCGTCTCGAGGAGCGCGGGATATCCGCCTCCGACGGAGTGGGACGGATCGTGTTCTTCCTTCCCGACCCCGGCCTGCTGGAAAGCCTCGTGATGGCCCTCGGCAAGTACCGCGACTTCGAGGTGGACAGCGTCTTCTTCTCCCTCCGCCGGAAGGAGGGGATCCCCCTCGGGACGTTCGGCCGCCTGCGGGTCGGGGAGGGGAGCTCGATCCTTCTATACGCCTTCCCGTACCTGCGCTCGGTTTCCCCCCTGTGGTACAACCTGGCGCCCGCCCCGCTGGGGGTCGTCGTCTTCCTCAAGGACGAGATGACGGGTTCGCTCGAGAACCTGATGGCCGTTTCCGACTATACCCGGGGAGCCCCCGCGAGGGTCGTCCTCGCCGTCATGGGGAAATCGTTCGCAGAGTTCGGGCTCGGGGAGAACACGCTCCGGCTGTTCCGCAACCGCGTGGAGCGCCTCGGCTGCACCATGAAGGTCCGCGAGATGGAGCAGGTGACGGCGGAGGAGATCCGGGACTCGCTGACCGCCGTCATCCGGCAACACCTCGAGGGAGAAACCGCCTGAGATGAGGTACAATACCGGCGCACCCGCCTCCGGGAGATAACGCCGCCAAGGAGCCGAACCGAACATGGCAGAGAAGATCCGGTACACCCGCAGGGACCTCAAGGGGCCCGATGAATTCATCTCGACCTTCGGGCGCGCCGTCGCGTGGGCGAAGGAGAACCGCCTCCGGGTCGGCGC
>DASWBR010000246.1:0-12688 GCA_036390495.1 Candidatus Deferrimicrobiaceae bacterium
GTCGACCACAACACGCTCCAGGAAGGGTTCGAGAACGCGGACGACCACCTCTACCTGCAGACCGTGGCCGCGAAGCACGGGATCTTCTACTCCCGCGCGGGGAACGGCATCTGCCACCAGGTGCACCTCGAGCGGTTCGGCGCCCCCGGCAAGACCCTGCTGGGCTCCGACTCCCACACCCCGACGGGCGGCGGAATCGGGATGATGGCGATCGGGGCGGGCGGGCTCGACGTGGCGGTAGCGATGGCGGGCGGGCCTTTCTACATGACGTACCCGAAGGTGATCAAGGTGAACCTCGCGGGGGCGCTCCGGCCCTGGGTGGCGGCCAAGGACGTCATCCTCAAGCTCCTGGAGATCCTGACCACCAAGGGGAACGTGGGGTGCATCGTGGAGTACGGGGGCGAGGGCGTGGAGACGCTGTCGGTCCCCGAGCGCGCCACGATCACGAACATGGGCGCCGAGCTCGGCGTCACCACCTCGATCTTCCCCTCCGACAAGGTGACCAAGGCGTTCCTGAAGGCCCAGGGGCGGGAGGAGGCGTACGTGAGGCTGAAGGCGGACGCCTCGGCGAAGTACGAACGGGTGATCGACATCGACCTGTCCGCCCTCGAGCCGATGGTGGCGATGCCGCACAGTCCGGACAACGTGAAGCGGATCAAGGACGTCGCGGGGAAGAAGGTGCACCAGGTCCTGGTCGGCTCCTGCACCAACGCCTCCTACAAGGACGTCACCACGCTGGCGAGGATCCTCAAGGACCGGACGATCAGCCCGGTGGTCTCCTTCGGCGTGGCGCCGGGGTCCCGCCAGGTGCTACAGATGGCGGCGAGGGAGAGCAGCGTGGCCACGCTGGTGGGCGCGGGGGCGCGGATCCTCGAGACCGCCTGCGGCTTCTGCATCGGCGCCGGGCAGGCGCCCCCATCCGGCGGCGTCTCCGTGCGCACGAACAACCGGAACTTCGAGGGGCGGTCCGGGACCAAGGACGCCGGGATCTTCCTCGTCTCCACGGAGACCGCGGCGGCGTGCGCGCTGAAGGGGGAGCTGGCCGACCCGCGGGACGTGGCGGCGGAGTTCGGGATCGAGTACCCCGACGTGAAGGTGCCGAAGAAGTTCCAGATCGACGACTCGATGGTGCTGAAGCCGGCCGACGACGGCTCGAAGGTCGAGGTCCGGCGCGGGCCGAACATCGGCAAGCCGCCGGAGAGCGCGCCGCTGCCGGAGACGATCCGCGGCGAGGTGGCGCTGAAGGTCGGCGACAAGATCACCACGGACCACATCATGCCCGCCGGGGCGCGGCTGAAGTACCGCTCCAACATCGCCAAGTACGCCGAGTACGTCTTCGAGGGGGTGGACGCCTCGTTCAGCAGGAGGGCCCTGGAGAACAAGGCGAAGGGGGTCCACAACGTGGTCGTGGGCGCCCTCTCCTACGGCCAGGGCTCCTCGCGGGAGCACGCGGCGATCTGCCCGAGCTACCTCGGCGTGCGCGCGGTCATCACCAAGTCGTTCGAGCGGATCCACTCCGCCAACCTGATCAACTTCGGCATCGTTCCGTTCCTGTTCGCCAACGAGGCGGATTACGACCGGATCGCGCAGGGCGACCAGGTCGAGATCCCGAACGTGCGGGAGGCGATCCAGAAGGGGACGAAGGTCAAGGCGCGGAACGTGACGAAGGGGTTCGACTTCGACGTCACGCACTCGCTGACGGGGCGGCAGGTCGACATCATCCTCGCCGGCGGCCGCCTGGCGTACACGAAGGAAAAGGGATCTTTTTAGCCATTTAGGGGGACACTCTTCGATTTTGTTTCACCATCGGTGTTTGGGAAGAGTGTCCCCCGCCAGCAGGGGCGGTTCGGGCGACCGGGCCGCCCTTTTTTTCGCCGAATTTCCCCGGCCGGGCCGCCGATAGGAAGGGGGAAGGGGATTCCCCCGCCGGGAGAAACCATGGGCCGGAACGACTGGAAATACGTCGACTACGACGGCGACGATTCCGAATGGGCCGAGGAGCGGAAGGAACCCGCTCCGGAGTGGCAGTGCGGCAAATGCCTCCACTGGGTGGACCGGGAATCGCTTTTCTGTCCCTGGTGCGGGAAGGAGATGGCGGAGGAAAGGAGGAGGTAGCCCTCCCTCACGCCGCGTAGCAGTAGCGGCACCCGTGGCGGCACGTCCGGTACTCTCCGATGTCCCGGGAAGGGGAGCAGAGGCAACCGGGCCGGACAGGGCGGCCGCCGTCCGGCACCGCGGCGCCCGGGAACAGCCGGCGGAGCAGGGCGCCGTCGACGCACGCCGCGGCCGGAACCCCCCACCCCGCGAGCGCGGGCGAGCAGCAGGAAACCACCCGGATCCCCCGTTCCTCACCCATCTGCAGGATCCGCCCGATCCCCTCCCGCAGCCGTTCCGCCGGGCCCCAGATCCCCGGGACGTCCCGCGTCGCCCGTACGCTCTTCCGGTACGGGTGGGCCAGGCTGAGCGTGCAGCGGCGGGTCAGCCCGGCGAGGGAGGCCGAGAGGGCGTCGAAGCGGGCGGCGAGCGCCGCGGGGCACTCGCCGGGGAGGATCGGGTCGAAACGCCACAGCACCCGCTCCGGTCCCAGGAGTCGGGACAGGGCGCGGAAATTCCGGACGCTCTCCGTCGTGTCCGGCACGGCCGGCTCCAGCGCCTTCGGCAGGCCGGTGAGGGTGAAGTGGAAGATCGAGGGGTACCCCGAACCCTCGATCCGGGAGAGGACGGGTAGGAACGGGGCGGGGTTCCGGGTCCAGAAGACGAACGCCGCCACGTCCGCACGGGCGAAGGAGACGGTCGCCGGTTTCCCCGAATACGGCGCCCGGAACGTCGCCCTGCCGGCTTCGAGGGCAGACGCGAACCGGCCGGAGTGGAAGGCGGGGATGTCGGTGCGACGGGAGGCACTGATGATCTCTGCCATTCCCGTCAGGATACACCTGGCCGAATCGATTGGGTTTTTTTTCTGAAGGTTATTCCTTGACAGGAATTCAGGCGGTTGCTAGAGTGGCGGATGTTGCAAATTTTGGGCTTTCGCAAGTCCAGGTTTGACAGCGCATTCCAGTCAGGAGGTACAAGGCAGTGGCACAAGGAACGGTGAAGTGGTTCAACGACGCGAAGGGGTACGGGTTCATCGCACAGGAGGGCGGTCCGGACGTGTTCGTGCATTTCAGCGCGATCAAGATGGACGGGTTCCGCTCCCTCAAGGAAGGCGAGCGCGTCGAGTTCGAGATCACTGAAGGCCCCAAGGGCCCGCAGGCCGCCAACGTCACCAAGGCGTAAGGGGCGGTAAACCCGAGGGGACGAAAAACCCCCGAAACCCAGGAAACCCCGGCGGGAAACCGCCGGGGTTTTTTTTTGACCGTTCCGCGGAGGCCGCGTTGCCGGAACGAGAGAATCCCCGCTTCCCCCCCTTTCCCGGGACCGTGGCGGAGGCCCGCCTGCTCCAGGAGCGGCTTCGAGGCGAAGTCCGCGTCCGGCCGCTGGACCTGCCGCGGGTGCGGCGCGTGGCCGCGGCGGACGTCACGTTCCTCGAGGAGAAGGAGACCGTGGCCGCCGCCGTGGTGGTCGTCGATTACCCTTCGGGGGAAGTGGTGGAGGAGCGGACCGCGGTCGTCCGGACGGAATTTCCCTACGTGCCGGGTTACCTGTCGTTCCGGGAAGGCCCCGCGATCCTCGCCGCGTGGGCGGACCTGGACCACCTTCCGGACGTCGTGCTCTTCGACGGGCAGGGAATCGCGCATCCCCGGAGGTTCGGGATCGCCTCCCACATGGGGGTCCTCCTCGACGTCCCCTCGGTGGGGTGCGCCAAGAGCCGCCTGTTGGGGGAGCACGACGAGCCGGGTAGGGAGAAGGGGGACCGGGCGCCGTTGCGGCACGAGGGAGAGGTGGTTGGCGCGGCGGTGCGGACCCGGCTGTGGGTCAAGCCGGTCTACGTTTCGGTGGGGCACCGGGCCGACCTGCCGACGGCGATCGACCTGGTCCTGTCCCTCTGCACCCGCTACCGCCTTCCCGATCCGGCCCGACGGGCCCACCAGCTCACCCGCACACTCCGCAACGCTATTTAGGGGGACACTCTTCGATTCAGATCCACCGTCCGGGATGAAGGGGAAGAGTGTCCCCCGCCAGCTGCCATCCTCGACAGAAGGGAAGAGTGTCCCCCACCAGCCTCACTTCGCCGGGGGCGCGGGCGCCGCGGGGGCCCCGGCCGGGGGCATCGCGGGCATGCCGGCGGGCGGTCCGCCCTCCTGCCCTTTCAGCGGCCCGGGCATGGACGGCGCGGGGGCCCCGCCCCGCATGATGCTGCTGACGGAGCCGCCGCCGGAGAAATAGGCGAGGAACAGGGAGGTGATCATGAAGATGATCGCCGCCCCCGCCGTCAGCTTGCTCAGGAAGCTGGTCGGGCCGGTGGAGCCGAACAGGGTCTGGGAGGAGCCGCCGCCGAACACGGCGCCGATG
The DNA here is from genome assembly GCA_036390495.1 of Candidatus Deferrimicrobiaceae bacterium. Taxonomy (GTDB): domain Bacteria; phylum Desulfobacterota; class Deferrimicrobia; order Deferrimicrobiales; family Deferrimicrobiaceae; genus JAGGAJ01. The sequence continues at coordinate 4,453 of DASWBR010000246.1, forward strand.
TCGGACCCTTTCCCGGTCTGAAGCAGAATGATGAGGATCATGGCGATCGATACGATCACGTGCAGGACGACGATGAGTGTGTACATGGTTCCGTTATTCCTTCCGATTTATGCTGACTTCACGATCCAGGCGAACGTCTCGGGGGACAGGCTCGCCCCGCCGACGAGCCCGCCGTCGATGTCTTCCTTCGCCAGGAGTGCTCCGACGTTCTCGGGCTTCGCGGAACCGCCGTAGAGAATCCGGACGGCCGCCGCGGCGTCCCCCCAGATCCCCTTCATCTGCATCCGGAGGAACGCGTGGGCCTCCTGCGCCTGTTCCGGGGTGGCGGTCTTGCCGGTCCCGATGGCCCACACCGGCTCGTAGGCGAGGATCACCTTCGGCGCCTCCGCGGCGCCGATCTCCCGGATCCCCTCCCGGAGCTGCCGCGAAACCACGTCGAACGCCTTCCCCGTCTCCCGCTCCTCCAGGGTCTCCCCCAGGCAGAATATGGGGGTAAGGCCCGCGGCGAGCGACGCGCGGATCTTCCGGTTCACCGACTCGTCGGTTTCCGCAAAATATTGCCGCCGCTCCGAATGCCCGATGATGCAGTAGGTCGCCCCCGCGTCCTTCACCATGGCGGGGGACACCTCCCCGGTGTACGCCCCCTCGGCTGCGAAGTGGACGTTCTGGGACGCCACCCCCACGCCGCTCCCCCTGAGCGCGGCCGCCAGCGGGGCGATCGAGGGGAAGGGCGGGGCGAGGACGATCTCGACGCCGGTGACGCCGGCCACCAGGGGAAGGAACGCCTTGGCGAAGGCCACGGATTCCCCCGCGGTCTTGTACATCTTCCAGTTGCCGGCGATGACGGGAACGCGCATCGGCTACTTCGCGCGGCTGACGTATTTCGCCAGGTCGACCATCCGGCACGAGTACCCCCACTCGTTGTCGTACCAAGCCAGCACCTTCGCCATCTTCCCGGCGATGACCTTCGTGGAGAGGGCGTCGAAGGCCGAGGAGCACGGGTCGTGGTTGAAGTCGATGGAGACCACCGGCTCGTCCACGTACTGGAGGATCCCCTTCAGCGGACCCTCGGCGGCTTTCTTCATCGCCGCGTTGATCTCCTCCGCCGTGGCGCTCTTCGTCAGCTCCACCGTCAGGTCCACCACCGAGACGTTCGGCGTGGGGACGCGGATCGCCATGCCGTCGAGCTTCCCCTTCAGTTCCGGGATGACCAGCGAAACGGCCTTGGCCGCCCCCGTGGTCGTCGGGATCATCGACATCGCCGCGGCCCGCGCGCGACGCAGGTCCTTGTGGGGAAGGTCGAGGATCCGCTGGTCGTTGGTGTAGGCGTGGATCGTGGTCATCAGCCCCCGCTCGATGCCGAAGTTGTCCAGGAGAACCTTCGCCACCGGGGCGAGGCAGTTCGTCGTGCAGGAGGCGTTGGAGATGATGCGGTGCTTCGCGGGGTCGAAGGATTTCTCGTTGACGCCCATCACGAACGTGGCGTCCTCCCCCTTCGCGGGAGCGGAGATGAGGACGTACTTCGCGCCGGCCGCGACGTGCTTCTGGGCCCCCTCGCGTTCGGTGTACCTCCCGGTGGACTCGATGACCACCTCGACGCCGAGCTTCGCCCACGGCAGCTCGGAGGCGTCCTTGCAGGCGAGGACCTGGACCTCCTTCCCGGCGACGACGAACGCGCTCCCCTTCACGGTGACGGGCTCGCCGAACCGGCCGTGGATGGAATCGTACTTGAGGAGGTGGGCCAGCGTCTTCGCGTCGGTGATGTCGTTGACCGCCACGATCTCGATGGCGGGATCCTTGTACGCGGCGCGGAAGAAGTTCCGCCCGATCCGTCCGAACCCGTTGATGCCGACCTTCACCGCCATGGCGCAAACCTCCTGAGGGGAAAGTGGAATGAGCCGACCGGAAATAGGAGATTATACCCCTCCCGTTCCCCCTGTCAAATCGGGCGGGTATATAATGAAGCGCTCCGGGAGGGGGACGGCATGGGGGATCGGGCGATTCTGGTGACGCGGAGGCTTCCGGGGGTCCCGTTCGGGGAGCTGGCGGGGAAGTTCCGGGCGGGGCCGGCGCCCCCCGACGCGCCGATGGGGCGGGAGGAACTCCTCCGGAGGGTCCGGGGCGCGGCGGGGATCCTCTGCACCCTGGCGGACCGCGTGGACACGGAAGTTCTGGAAGCCGCCGGGCCCTCCCTGAAGGCGGTGTCCAACTTCGCGGTGGGGGTGAACAACGTCGACGTGGCGGAGGCGACCCGGCGCGGGGTGCGGGTCTGCAACACCCCCGACGTCCTGACCGAGGCGACCGCGGACCTCGGGTTCGCCCTCCTCCTCGCGGCCGCCCGCAGATTCTCCGAAGCCGAACGGTTCCTCCGGGAAGGCCGCTGGACGGGGTGGGATCCCTGGGGGTTCCTGGGCGTCCCGGTCCACGGGAAGACGCTCGGGATCGTCGGGATGGGGAAGATCGGCACCGCGGTGGCGCGGCGGTCCCGGGGGTTCTCGATGCGGGTGCTGTACCATTCCCGCCGCCCCCTGCCGCCGGAGCGCGAGGCGGAGGCGGGGGCCTCGTATCGCGGGCTGGACGACCTCCTCGCGGAAAGCGACTTCGTGGTCCTGTGCATTCCCCTGACGGCGGAAACGCGCGGCCTGATCTCCCGGGAGCGGCTTTCGCGGATGAAGCCCGCGTCGGTGCTGGTGAACGTCGCCCGCGGGGAGGTGGTGGAGGAGGAAGCGCTCGCCTCCGCGCTGTCGGCGGGACGGATCTTCGGCGCCGGGCTCGACGTCTTCGAGCGGGAGCCGGTGGTGCACCCCGCGCTGTTGTCCGCCCCCGGCGCGGTGCTTCTGCCGCACCTGGGGAGCGCGACGAGGGACACGCGGGAGGCGATGGGGCGGCTGGCGACGGAGAACCTCCTCGCGGTCCTCGAGGGCCGCGAGCCTCCGTGCCCGGTCAATTGAAGCCGAACCCCTTCTTCCGGAGGATCTTTACGGGGTCGACCGTCCCGCTCTTCGAGAAGGGGATCCGCACCGTCCCGACCACGGGCGCGACCACCGAAACGGATCCGGTGAACTCGTAGGGGACCACGCGCGCGCTGAGGAGTTCGCGCACCGCGGCTTCGAATCCCTCGAACCGGAGCGCGACCGGGACCTTGATCAGCGTGTCGCCGGAGGGCCCGATCCGGGTTTCCTCGTTCCGTTCCCCGTCCGCCAGCGGGACTTTCCCGATCGTGGCGGCGTAGCGGACGCCGGCCACGGTGATGCCGTAGCTGTTCGGGTTGGTCACCTGGAGGTGAAGGACCGCATCGATCGGCCCCTGGGTCGCCGCGAACGGGTTCGAGGCGAAGCCGACGTGGACAAGCCGCACCTTGGGGGTCTCGAAGACCTCCTTGATCAGGGCGCGGCAGGCGACCGGCGCCAGGGAGAGCGTCGCGAGGGCCAGGAGGAGCAGCCGTTTGACGATCCGAATCTCCGACGTCCGCGTCGACCCGGCGTTGCCGGAGAACGCCCTTCTTCCGCGCATACTCACGATTATAGGGGTTCCCGGGGGGGAGATAGAGCGCTTTTCCGTCGTCCGCCGCGGCTACGACGCGCGCCGGAAGGGGGAGGTCCGCCGGGTCTACACGGTGGAGTGCGCCCTCCGCGCCCCGGGGCTGGAGGAGGCCGTCTGCGCGCGCGTGCCCGGAGCGAGGCGGCACGTTCCGCCCCCGGACCCGTTCCCGAAGGCCCCGGTCCGCCCTCCCGGCCGGCCCCCCGTCGTGGTGGGGATGGGGCCGGCCGGGCTGTTCGCCGCCCTCACGCTCGCGCGGTTCGGCGCCCCGCCCGTGCTGCTGGAGCGGGGGAGGCCGGTGGAAGAGCGGGCGATCGACGTGGCGCGGTTCTGGAAGGAGGGGGCCCTCGATCCGGAGAGCAACGTGCAGTTCGGGGAGGGGGGCGCCGGGACCTTTTCCGACGGGAAGCTCACCACGCGGATCGGCGACCCGCTGATCGACCACGTCGTGAAGGTCTTCGGCGACTTCTCGGGGATTCCCGACCTCCCGCTGGACGCGAAGCCGCACGTCGGGACCGATCGGCTGCGGGAGTTCTGCCGGCGGATCCGGGGGGAGCTGGTCGCCCTGGGCGCCCGGCCCCGGTTCGGCGCGCGCGTCGCGGAGCTTCTCACGGGCGACGGCGCGGTCCGGGGGGTCCGCCTCGCGGACGGCGAGGAGATCGGGGCGTCCGCGGTGATCCTCGCCACGGGGCACTCCGCGAGGGACACCGTCCGGCGCCTGCGCGCGCAGGGGGTCGCGATGACGCCGAAGGGGTTCGCCGTGGGATTCCGGGTGGAGCATCCGCAGGGCCTGATCGACCGGCTGCAGTACGGCCGGATGGCCGGGTCGGGGCTCCCGCCCGCGGATTACCGGCTGTCGGCGCGGTGCCCGTCCGGCCGCGGCGTCTGGTCCTTCTGCATGTGCCCCGGGGGGGAGGTGATGTCCGCCTCCTCGGGGCCCCGACAGATGCCCGTGAACGGGATGAGCGCGCGCGCGAGGGGGTCCGGGTTCGCCAACAGCGGCATCGTCGCGTCCGTGGCCCCCGGGGAGTTCGGCGGGGCGGAGGACGACCCCGTCCTCTCCGGCATGGCCTTCCAGGAACGGATCGAGGATGCCGCCTTCGAGCGGGGCGGCGGACGGTTCGGCATACCCGCCGCGAACCTCCTCGCCTTCCTCCACGGCCGGGATTGCCCTCCTTCCCCCGGGCGCGCCCTCTCCCCCGCGGTGGCGAGGGACACCCTGCGGAGTATCCTGCCGGAGCCCATTACGGAGGACATCCGCTTCGGCCTGCTGCGGTTCGGCGGGGCGATGCGGGGGTTCCTGACCCGGGAGGCCACCCTCTACGCCGTCGAGTCCCGCACCTCCTCCCCCGTCCGCATCGATCGGGCGAATTATGAGTCCGTCTCCCACAAAGGGTTGTATCCTGTGGGGGAGGGCGCAGGGTACGCGGGGGGAATCGTCTCCTCCGCGGTGGACGGTATCCGCGCCGCCCTCCGCGTCCTCGAAACCTACTCCGGCTAAAAGGAAGGGCCCGATGCCGAAGACCCGCTACGTGAAGGACATCAAGGAAGGGGAGCCGGTCCGCGACCTGTTCCTCGTCGGGAACAAGGCGCTCCTCACGAGCAACGCGGGGAAGCCGTACCTGAGCCTCCAGCTGCGCGACCGGACGGGGCAGGTCGAGGGGCGGGTGTGGGACCGCGCCGAGGAGATCGGGAAGCGGTTCGAGCGCGACGACGTCGTGGAGGTGAGCGGCACCGCCATCTCCTACCAGGGGAGGATCCAGTTCAAGGTGCACGACGTGCGCCGGGAGGAGGCGGGCGCCCGCGACCTCTCCGAGTACCTCCCCGTGACGCGGAAAGGGATCGACGCGCTGTGGGCGGAGCTGCAACGGTTCGTCGCCGGGGTGGAGGACGCGGATCTCTCCTCGCTGCTCGCCGCCGTCTTTCCGGACCCCCCGTCGACGGACGTGGCGCAGCGGTTCCGCCAGGCGCCGGGGGGGAAGACGATGCACCACGACTACATCGGGGGGCTGATGGAGCACACCGTCTCCGTGGCGGGGATCTGCCGGCTCCTTTCCGCCCATTACGAGGGGGTGGACGCCGACCTCCTGCTGGCCGGCGCGCTCCTCCACGACATCGGGAAGGTGCACGAGCTCTCCTACGAGGGGGCGTTCGACTACACCGACGAGGGGCGCCTGCTGGGCCACCTCTACATGGGGGCGGAGTACGTGGACCGCGTCTGCGCCTCCCTGCCGGCTTTCCCCCCCGGGAAGACGATGCTGGTCAAGCACATGATCCTTTCCCACCACGGGGAGCTCGAGTACGGCTCCCCGAAGCGCCCCAAGACGCTGGAGGCCATCCTGCTCCACTTCGTGGAGAACATGGACGCGAAGGTGGCCGCGTTCCAGGACGCCGTCGCGGAGATGCGGGAAGGGGCCCGGTGGACCGACTACCAGCGGATGTTCGAACGGTACCTCTTCGCCGGGAAATCCACGCCGTGAGGGTCCGCGGGACACTCTTGGTTCAAGCCGGGGAGAGAGGGATAGAGTGTCCTGCGCCAGCGGGTGGCCTGTGATGGAGGGGTGGAAGGAATTCCTCGAGGAGCGGGAGCGGCGCGGGCTGCTTCGCCGCCTCTCCCCGTCCGCGGCGCGCGCCCCCGCGGTCGTCGTCCGGGACGGACGGGAGTACGTCGACTTCTCCTCCAACGACTACCTGGGCCTCTCGTCGCACCCCGCGCTGGTGCGCGCGGCGAGGGAGGCCCTCGAGCGGTACGGCGTGGGGGCCGGCGCCTCCCGCCTGATGAGCGGGGACCTCGCCATCCACCACGAGCTGGAGGCCGCGGTGGCGGAGTTCAAGGGGTGCGGGGCCGCGCTGGTCTTCAACTCCGGGTACCAGGCGAACACCGGCATCGTCCCCGCCCTCTTCGGGCGCCGCGACGGGGTCTTCGCGGACCAGCTGTGCCACGCGAGCCAGCTGGACGGGGCCCTCCTCTCCCGCGCGAAGCTGCTTCGTTTCCGGCACAACGACCCGGAACACCTCGAGCGGCTCCTCGGGAAGCACCGCGCCGGGTTCGGGCGCGCCCTGGTGATGACGGAGAGCGTCTTCAGCATGGACGGGGACCGGGCTCCCCTCGCCGCCCTCCTCGAGGCGTCCCGCCGGCACCGCTGCTTTCTCATGGTCGACGAGGCGCACGCGACGGGGGTCTTCGGCCCGCAGGGGCGGGGGTGCGTCGAGGCGGAGGGGCTCTCGGGGCAGGTGGACCTGGTCATGGGAACGTTCAGCAAGGCGCTCGGCGGCTTCGGGGCGTACCTCGCCGCGTCGCGCACGGTGGTGGACTTCCTCGTGAACTCCGCCCGCAGCTTCATCTACACCACGGCCCTCCCGCCCGCGGTGATCGCCGCGGACCTGGCCGCCCTCCGCCTCTGCCTCGCCGGGGAGACGCGGGGGGAGGAACTGCTGCGGCGCGCGGCTTCGTTCCGGGAGGCGCTGCGGGCGAACGGGTGGACCGTCGGCGGGGAGAGCCAGATCGTCCCCGTCGTGGCGGGGGAGAGCGTCCGCGCCGTGGCGCTCTCGAAGGAGCTCGCCGGCCGCGGGTATCTCGCGCTTCCCGTGCGGCCGCCCACCGTCCCGGAGGGGTCTGCGCGGCTGCGCTTCTCCCTGACCGCGGCGCACGCGGACCGGCACCTGTCCGGCGTGGTGGAGGCGCTCGGTGCCGCGTGAAGAGTTCTTCAAAAGGGGCGAGGGGGCGCCGGAGGTGGTCCTGCTCCCGGGGTGGGCGACGGACGGGCGCGTGTTCGACGGCCTGTTCCCCCGCTCGACGACCGTGACCACCGGCCCGCTGCGCCCGGAGGGGTTTCCGGGGCGGCTCGCCGCCTTCCTCGACCGCTCCGGCGCGCGTGCCCCGGTGACGCTCGTCGGCTGGTCCCTCGGCGGGTTTCTCGCCGCGGAGTTCGCGCGGGAACGCCCGGACCGGGTGCGCCGGGCGATCCTTGTCGGGGTCCGGCGGGCGTACCCCGAGGCCGACGTGGAGGAGGTGAGGCAAGGGTTGCTCCGCGACCGGGAGGCGTGCCTGTCCGGGTTCTACGCCCAATGCTTCTACCCGTCGCAGACGGCGGATTACCGGAGGTTCCGGGCATCGCTGCAGAAGGAGTACCTCCGGGAGATGGACGACGCGGCGCTCCGGCCGGGGCTTTCGTACCTCGCCGCGGCGCGGCTCTCCGGAGACCTCCTCCCCCGCTGCCCCGTCCTCCTCGTCCACGGGGAGAGGGACGTGGTCGCCCCGGCGTCGGAGGCGGAAGCGGTCGCGCGGGAGAGCGGGCGGGCGGCGTTCCACCGGGTCCCCGGGGCGGCGCACGCGGCGTTCCTCTCGGACGGGTTCCGGACGGTGGCGGCCGATGCCTGACCCGGCGGTCCTCCTCCGTTTCTCCGCGAGCGCGGCGCGGTACGACGCGCACGCCCACGCGCAGCGGCTCTCGGCGCGGGACCTCCTGGCGTGGACCGTGGCGTCGATCCCCGCGTCCTTCCGGGGCAGGCGCCTGCGGATCCTCGAGCCCGGGTGCGGGACGGGCCTGTACACCCGCATGCTCCTCGACGCCTTCCCCGGGGCGTCGGTCGTCGGGGTGGACATCTCGGAGGCGATGGTGCGCGTGGCCCGGCGTCGCATCGGCGACGCCCGGGTGCGCTTCGCCGTGGCCGACGCGGAGGAGATCGCGGCCGG
>DASWBR010000247.1:0-3030 GCA_036390495.1 Candidatus Deferrimicrobiaceae bacterium
TTTTCCTTCATGCCGCGGGTCGTGACCGCCGGCGTGCCGATGCGGATGCCGCTGGTGATGAACGGGGATCGCGTCTCGAAGGGGACCGTGTTCTTGTTGACCGTGATCCCAACGAGCTCGAGCGCCGCCTCCCCGTCCTTCCCGGTCAGCGGGGTGTCCTTCAGGTTGACGAGCATCAGGTGGTTGTCCGTTCCGCCGGAGACGAGCCGGTGGCCGCGGGCGAGGAGGGTGTTCGCCATCGCCGCCGCGTTGCGGAGGATCTGCGCCTGGTACTCCTTGAAGGAGGGGGACATCGCCTCCTTCAGCGCGACGGCCTTCGCCGCGATCACGTGCATCAGGGGGCCGCCCTGGATCCCGGGGAAGATGCCGGCGTTGAGCTTCTTCGCCATCTCCTCGCGGCACAGGATCATCCCGGAACGGGGACCTCGCAGCGTCTTGTGGGTCGTGGTGGTGACGAACTCGCAGTGGGGCACCGGGGTCGGGTGCAGCCCGACGGCGACCATCCCCGCGATGTGCGCGATGTCGGCCATCACCATGCACCCCGCCTCGTCGGCGATCTTCCGGAACGCGGGGAAGTCGATGGTCCGCGGGTAGGCGGAGGCGCCCACCACGATCAGCTTCGGCCGGTGCTTCAGGGCCAGGTCGCGGACCTGGTCGTAGTCGATCTGCTCCGTGTCCTCCCGCACGCCGTAGGGGACCACGTTGAAGAGCTTCCCCGAGAAGTTCACGGGGCTGCCGTGGGTCAGGTGTCCCCCGTGGGAGAGGTTCATCCCGAGCATGGTGTCCCCCGGGTTCATCACCGAGAGGTACACGGCCATGTTCGCCTGGGAGCCGGAGTGGGGCTGCACGTTGACGTGGTCGGCGCCGAAGATCTTCTTCGCCCGCTCGATGGCCAGCGACTCGGCCATGTCCACGAACTCGCACCCGCCGTAATACCGCTTCCCGGGATACCCCTCGGCGTACTTGTTCGTGAGGACGGACCCCGTGGCCTCCAGGACCGCCTCGCTCACGAAGTTCTCGGAGGCGATCAGCTCGAGGCGGTACGCCTGGCGCTCCGTCTCCTTGCGGATGATCTCGTGGATCTCGGGATCGACGGCCTTCAGGTATGACATGCTCACGCTCCTTGTCCCTCCGGACCCGATCCGTGCCCGGTCGAATTTTTCCTTTCAATGTCCCGGATCTTGGAAAGGCGGCCCCCGTGCCGCCCCCCCTCGAATCCCTCCGCGAGGAAGATCCGGAGCCGCCGCACGGCCTCCTCGGCGGACATGGTTCGCGCCCCGAACACCGCGACGTTGGCGTCGTTGTGCTGCCGCGCGAGCCGCGCGGACGCATCGTCGTACAGGACGGCCGCGCGCACGCCGGCGAACTTGTTGGCGGTCATCGCCATCCCGAGGCCCGTGCCGCAGACCAGCACGCCCGCGTCGGCCGTCCCGCCGGAAACGCGTCCCGCCACCGCGGCGGCGAAGTCCGGGTAGTCCACCGACGCCGTGGACTCCGGGCCGAGGTCTTCCGCCCCGACCCCCATCTCCGCGAGGGCCTCGAGGAGCCGCCTCTTCATCTCCACGCCCGCGTGGTCGGAGGCGATGACGATCCTGCGTGGCAGGGCCGCCAAGGGGTTACCCGTCGAACCGGCCGAACAGCAGGACGGAGTTCGTACCCCCGAACCCGAAGGAGTTCGACAGGGCGTACCGGATCGCCTGGCGCCGCGCCGCGTTGGGCACGTAGTCCAGGTCGCACTCCGGATCCGGGGTCGTGTAGTTGATCGTCGGGGGGATCACCCCCTCCTGGAGCGCCAGGACGCAGAACATCGCCTCGATGGCCCCGGCGGCCCCCAGCAGGTGCCCGGTCATCGACTTGGTGGAACTGACCGCGATCTCCTTCGCCCGGTCGCCGAAGACGGTCTTGATCGCCATCGTTTCGAAGAGGTCGTTGTACGGAGTGGAGGTGCCGTGCGCGTTGATGTAGTCGAGCGCATCGGGGGCCACGCCCCCGTTGGCCAGCGCCGCCGCCATGGCGCGGACCGCCCCCTCCCCGCCGGGCGCGGGCGCGGTGACGTGGTGGGCATCCGCCGACGCCCCGTAGCCGAGCAGTTCCCCGTAGATCTTCGCCCCCCGCTTCCGGGCGAAATCCAGCTCCTCGAGGATCAGGATGGCCGACCCCTCTCCCATGACGAAGCCGTCCCGGTCCTTGTCGAACGGCCGTGACGCGGCCTCGGGGGCGTCGTTCCGGGTGGAGAGCGCCTTCATGGAGCAGAAGCCGCCGAGCCCCAGGGGGGTAATGGTGGCCTCCGTACCCCCGGCGATCACGACGTCGCAGATGCCGGACCGGATGGCGTGCAGGGCCTCCCCGATGGCGTGGCTCGACGCGGCGCACGCCGTGGTCGTGGTGATGTTGGGCCCCTTGGCGCCGTACCGCATGGCGATGTGCCCCGACGCCAGATTGGAGATCAGCATCGGGATGAAGAACGGGCTGATCTTCCGCGCCCCGCCCTCCAGCAGATAGGCCTTGTGGTACCGCTCGAGCGTGGAGAGCCCCCCCAGGCCGGTGCCCACGTACACGCCGGCGCGGGCGGCAAACCCCTCGTCGATCGCCAGGGCCGCGTCCGCGACGGCCATGTGCGCCGCCGCCATGGCGTAGTGGATGAACGGGTCCATCCGCTTGATCTCTTTCCGGTCGATGAAATCCTCGGGGTGGAACCCCTTCACCTCGGCCGCGATGGTGGTGGAGAACTCCGAGGCGTCGAAGCGGGTGATGGGCCCCATGCCGGACTTCCCGGCGAGGAGCGCCTCCCAGGTCGGCCGGACGCCCACCCCGAGGGGGGTCACCCCCCCCAGCCCTGTTACGACCACTCTGCGCATGTCGTTCCTTCCGCCCGGGCCCCTCGAAGGTCCCGGGCCGCGTCGCTACTTCTTGTGCGTGGTGATGTACTGGATGACGTCGTTGACCGTCTTGATCTTCTCCGCTTCCTCGTCCGGGATCTCGATCCCGAACTCCTCCTCCATCTTCATCACGAGTTCCACGATGTCGAGG
>DASWBR010000248.1:0-2313 GCA_036390495.1 Candidatus Deferrimicrobiaceae bacterium
CCACGATGAGGAAGGCGGAATGCCCCTCGTTCATGTGGTAGACGGTGGGGTGGATCCCCAGCGCCTTCAGGGCCCGCACCCCGCCCACGCCCAGGAGGATCTCCTGGCGGATCCGCATGTCCCGGTCCCCGCCGTACAGCGTGGAGGTGATCTCCCGGGAGCGCGCGGAGTTCCCCTTGATGTTGGTGTCCAGCAGGTACAGCGGCGTGCGCCCGACGTCCACCCGCCAAATGCGGGCCCGCACCGTCTCGCCCCCCACGAACACCTCGATCTCCACGGGCTTGCCTTCCGGCCCGTACTCGATTGCCACCGGCATGTTGTACCAGTCGTTGTCCGGGTACAGCTCCTGCTGCCAGCCGTCGAGGGAGAGCACCTGCCGGAAATACCCCTTCTGGTACAGGAGCCCGACGCCGACCAGCGGGACACCGAGGTCGGAGGACGACTTCAGGTGGTCGCCGGAGAGGACCCCGAGGCCTCCCGAGTAGATCGGGAGCCCCTCGTCGATCCCGTACTCGCAGGAGAAGTACGCCACCCGGAAGCCGGTCTCTTTCCCGTGCGCCTCCGTGAACCAGGAGGGCGCCGAGAGGTACTCCCGGAACGACCGGTGGACCCGCTCCACGTTGGCCACGAAGCTTTCGTCCCTCGCCGCCGCCGAAAGATCCGCGTGGGGGATCGTCCCCAGCATCAGGACGGGGTTCTGGTACGCCTTTTCCCAGAGGACGGGGTTCAGCCGGATGAAAAGCTGGACCGCCTCCCAGTTCCAGGAGAACCAAAGGTTCCTCGCGATGTCCTGTAGGGGGATCAGCTCCTTCGGGATGTTCGGTCGGACGTGGAAATGCCGGACGCGCATGGCGACCTCTCTGCCTTCGTTTTGCCCACCAATAGACATCAGCAGGGCGCCCAAGTCAATTCGCGGGCGGGTTAAAGCTTTCCCCCGGAAACGCCGAAAATGTCCTCGTGATGAAGCCACTCCAGCCCGCGCCCCCCCCCAACGGGGAGGAAATCCCCTCGAATTCCACCTCCTTCCCTTCCCTGTCCATCGACCCGGGCGAGGCCCTCCGGTTCCTCGACGCGCTGATCGGGGCGTCCCCGCTGGCCATCGTCGCCTTCGACCCGGAGGGGGTGGTGACGCTGTGGAGCCCCGCCGCGGAACGGATTTTCGGGTGGAGCGCCGGGGAGGCGACCGGAATGGGGCTACCCTTCGTTCCCGCGGACCGGCAGGAGGAGTTCCGAAACCTCCGGCGCCGTGCGATGCGGGGAGATACGTTCACCGAACCGGAGCAGCACCGCCGCCGGGCGGACGGCTCCCCCATCGTCGTCAGCGCGGCGACCGCTCCCCTTCGCCGGGAGGATGGCACCGTGTACGGGATCGTCTCGATCCTGACGGAGGTGGACGACGGCCATTCGAACGCGGAGTCGTCCGCCTGCCGCGCCCCGGCAGCCTGGCGCGGCCCGGAAAAACTGCCCGGCGGGGATGCCGCCCCGGGCACGGAGACGGTCCTGCTGGTGGAGGACGTGGAGGCGATCCGGGCCCTCGCGCGGGAGATCCTCCGGCTGAACGGCTATTCGGTCATCGAGGCGCGGCACGCCCGGGAGGCGCTGCTGTTGTCCGAGGCGCACCGCGGCCCCATCCACCTGATGCTCACGGACGTCATGATGCCCGGGATGAGCGGGGGGGAACTCGCGCGGAGGCTGCGGGCCCAGCGCCCCGCGACGAGGGTGCTTTACATGTCGGGGTATACCGACGACGTCCTCTTCCGCCGCGACGTCCAGGAGGAGGAACTGCCTTTCCTGCAGAAACCGTTCACCGCCGCAGCCCTCTCCCGCAAGGTCCGCGAGGTGCTGGACTCCCCCTGAACCCCGGATCTTCCCCCCCTCCCGCAAAACCGGAAACAGGAAACGGCCTGCGGGCAGAACGGGGTCGACTCCCCCACTTGGCCGGCCATTCGCATGTTGGTCTGATCACCGACATGCGGTGGTTCCGACATGCGGAAAGTGACACTGGAAGTCGCTTCGCGCGGAGCCGTGAACCGGAGATTCCAGGACGCGCTCGCCGGCAAGGCGCAGGGCACGCGGATCCGCTTCGAGTCGCCGGTGCTCCCGATCAAGGCCCTGTCCGGGCGCCGCTGGGACCTGCTGCAGGTGTTGGCCGGTATAAATGGCAAGTTCATCACAGCCTTACAGCACCCGGATGGGCAGGACGATCATCGGCAGGCCGGCGAAGACCAGCCGCTTCTGCGCCATGAAGGCGGTCTGGTTGTGGAGCAGGCGGGAGAGCAGGTTCTCCTCCTTGAACACGAGCTTGCCGGCGAA
>DASWBR010000249.1:0-5651 GCA_036390495.1 Candidatus Deferrimicrobiaceae bacterium
CGAATCCCGGACGTCGCCCGGACGTGACGGCTCGAACACCGGCTCCACCCGCTTCCCTGCCAGCTCGTAGACAATCCCCAGGATGTCGAGGAGGGAGACCCGCTCGCCGCACGCGATGTTGAACACCCCGCCGCACGCCGAATTCGGCGCCGCGCACGCCGCGAGATTCGCTTGCACCACATTGTCGATGTAGGTGAAGTCGCGGGTCTGGAGGCCGTCCCCGTACACCGTGGGGGGCTCTCCCTTCATCACGCAGGTGATGAACCGGGGGATCACGGCGGCGTACATGGATTTCGGGTCCTGCCTCGGGCCGAATACGTTGAAGTACCGCAGGGAGACGGTCTCCAGCCCGTACACCTCGCGGAAGATCCGCATGTAATGCTCGCCGGCCAGCTTCTGGGCGGCGTAGGGCGATTTCGGGTTCGGGGTCATCGACTCCCGCTTGGGGAGCTCCGGGGTGTCGCCGTAGGCGGACGAGGAAGCGGCGAAGACCACGCGGCGGACGCCGGCGTCCCGCGCGGCGACCAGCACGTTGACGGTCCCCGCCACGTTGATCTCGTTGGAGAGGACCGGGTCGGCCACGGAGCGCGGTACCGAGGGGAGGGCCCCCTGGTGCAGGACGTATTCGACCCCTTCCACGGCCTTCCGGGTCGCGGCGGGGTCGCGGATGTCCCCCTCCACCAGCTCGAAGGTTCCGACGTGGGCTTCGGCAAGCCCCGCGAGGTTCTCCCTCTTTCCCGTCAGGAAGTTGTCGAGGACCCGGACGCGGTGCCCGGCCGCCAGGAGGGCCCTCGTGAGGTTCGAACCGATGAACCCCGCCCCGCCCGTCACCAGGTACCGCATCGCCTCTCCCGTCAACTCACAATAAGGGACGTAGCTGCCAACCTGGAAAAAGGAAAAAGAACACATGGACCTGATTGCAAGTTGGCAGCTACGTTCCCGTTTGTAATACTCAGATTTTTATGACCTTCTTGCCGTTCAGCCCCTTCAGCGCGTTGCGGGTGTCCACCACCACCTTCGCCTCTCGGGCGACGAGCTTGTAGTCGAACGCCGCGTGGTCGGTGACGACCACGACGCAGTCCGCCTTCCGCAGCGTCGCGGCGCTGAACGGGGAAGCCGAAAGTACGAACCCCGCCTCCCGGACCTCGGGCACGTACGGGTCGCAGTACGACAGCTGCGCCCCCTTCTTCTGGAGGAGCTGGAGGATGTCGAGCGCCGGCGATTCCCGCACGTCGCTGATGTTCTTCTTGTACGCCACGCCCAGCACGAGGACCTTCGCGCCGTTGACCGCCTTCCGGAACCTGTTGAGCGCCTCGACCACCTTGTCCACCGTGTAGTGCGGCATCTGCCCGTTCACCACCCCGGCGAGCTCGATGAAGCGCGACTCGAACCCGAACTGCTTCGCCTTCCAGGAGAGGTAGAACGGGTCGAGGGGGATGCAGTGCCCGCCGATCCCGGGACCCGGGTAGAAAGGCATGAAGCCGAACGGCTTGGTTTTCGCCGCATCGATCACCTCCCACACGTCGATCCCCATCCGGTTCGACATGAGGGCGATCTCGTTCACCAGCCCGATGTTCACGGACCGGAAAGTGTTCTCCAGCAGCTTCACCATCTCCGCCACCGCCGCGCTCGAGACCGGGTGGACGTTCTCCAGCACCCCGGTGTAGAGGGCCGCCGCCACCTTCGAGCACTTCGGCGTGACGCCGCCCACTACCTTCGGGATGTTCTTCGTGGTGTACTGCGCGTTCCCGGGGTCGACCCGCTCCGGCGAGAAGGCGAGGAAGATGTCCGTTCCCACCTTGAACCCCTTCCCCTCGACCATCGGCCCCAGGACCTCCGCCGTCGTTCCCGGGTAGGTGGTGCTCTCCAGGACGAGGAGCATGTCCTTGTGCAGGTACTCCAGGATGTGCTCCATCGCCCCGACGATGTAGGAGAGGTCCGGGTCCTTCGTCTTGCGCAGCGGGGTGGGGACGCAGATGTTGACCGTGTCCGCCATCGCCACCGCCGAGAAGTCGGTGGTCGCCGTGAACAACCCGGCGTCGACCGCCTTCTTCACGGCCTCCGAAGGGACGTCCCCGATGTACGATTTCCCGGCCTTCAGCGAACGGACCTTCGAGCCGTCGACGTCGACGCCGATCACCTCGATCCCGGCGTCGGCGTACTCCATCGCCAAGGGGAGGCCGACGTAGCCCAGGCCGATGACGGCGGCGGTGAAATTCTTCTCCTTGAGGCGGGACAGAAGATCCTTGTGCTCGATACCTTTGGTGGCCATATTTCCCCTGGTGCCTCCCTGATTTTGCCTGACAGCTCTATCGGAACCGGCCGGGGAAAACTTTCAGGCCGATTTCAGCTTCGAAAGCTCCGCGATCAGCTCCGGCACCGCCTTGAAGAGGTCCGCCACCAGCCCGTAGTCCGCCACCTGGAAGATGGGCGCCTCCTCGTCCTTGTTGATCGCCACGATCACCTTGCTGTCCTTCATCCCCGCAAGGTGCTGGATCGCCCCCGAGATCCCCAGCGCGATGTACAGCTCGGGGGCCACGATCTTCCCCGTCTGCCCCACCTGCCAGTCGTTGGGCGCCCACCCCGCGTCCACCGCCGCGCGCGACGCGCCGATCGCCGCACTCAGCGTGTCCGCCAGCTCCTCCACCAGCCGGAAGTTCTCCTGCGCCTTGATCCCCCGGCCCGCCGAGACGATCACCCGCGCCTCCGTCAGCTCCGGACGCTCGGACTTGGTTTCCTGCAGCGACACGTACGCGGTCCCCCCGGCGTCCGCAGTCGCCGCGACCTTCTCCACCGGGGACTTCGCGCCCCCCATCGGGGCTGCCTCGAACGCCGTCTGCCGCACCGTGAACAGCATCGGGCTCCCGACGAGGGCCACAGTCCCCACCGCGTTCCCCGCGTACATCGGCCGCTTCACCCGAAGGTCGTTCCCTTCCTTCTCCAGCCCGACGATGTCGCTCGCCAGCGGGGCGTCCAGCAGCCCCGAAAGCCGCGGCATGAAATCCTTCCCGAATGTGGACGCCGGGGCGAACACAGCGCTATACCCCTTCTCCTTCACCATCTGCGCGACCGCCTGCGCGTACGTCACGGCGAGGTATTTCGCGAAGGGCGCCCCCTCGCACAGGAGCACCTTCCGGACGCCGGTCCCCGCGGCCGCATCCGCCGCCGCACCCGCACCGTTCCCGATGACCAGCGCGTCGACCTCCCCGCCCACGAGCGACGAAAGCGTCTTCGCCGCGGTAATCGCAGAGAGCGTGTTCTTCTTGAAGACCCCTTCCTGATGCTCGACGACAACCAGTATGTCCGCCATCCCTATCCTCCCCATGCATCGTTCAACTTATATTCAGGCACGTAGCTAAAAACTTACATTCCGTGACGCTCACTGTTTGTCCGTTTGTAGCTACGTCCCTGATTGTAATCAGAGGACCTTCGCCTCGTTCTTGAGCTTCGATACCAGCTCCGCCACGTCCGCCACCCGGCCACCCCCGGCCCGCTGCTTCGGGGGAGCGTACGAAAGGACCTTCACCCTCGGCGCCGTGTCCGCGCCCAGGGACGCCAGGGGGAGCACCTTGATCTCCTTCTTCTTCGCCTTCATGATCCCGGGAAGCGATGCGTACCGGGGCTCGTTCAGCCGGAGGTCCGTGGTGACCACCGCGGGGAGCGCCACCTCGATCGTCTCCAGGCCGCCGTCCACCTCCCGCGTCACCTGCGCCTTCCTGCCGTCCGCAGCAAGCTCGATCCTGGAGGCGAACGTCGCCTGCGGCCACGAGAGCACCGCCGAGAGGATCTGGCCGACCTGGTTGTTGTCGTCGTCCACCGACTGCTTCCCCATCAGCACCAGGTCCGGTTTCTCCAGTTCCACCACCTTCGCCAGCACCTTCCCCACCGCCAGCGAGTCCAGGTCCGTCCCGGCTTCCACCAGCACCGCCCGGTCGGCGCCCATCGCCAGCGCCGTGCGGACCTGCTGCTCGCTCTCCTTCGGGCCGATCGTCACGATGACCACTTCCCCGGTCACCTTCTCCCGGATCCGCAGCGCCTCCTCGACGGCGATCTCGCAGAACGGGTTCACCACCATCTTGATGTTGTCCAGCACGATGCCGCTCCCGTCCCCCTTGATCTTCACCTTCTCGTCGGGGTTGGGGACCGGCTTGATGGCGACAAGGATCTTCACGTCGCACCTCCCTGGGAAATCGAAGCTCTCAAATGTTTCAACCTATCGAAAACGCAACCCACTTGCAAGAATGAACGGTGGTTCAATCCGTAAGCGCGCGGGGAGCGGACTGGTTTTCCGGCGTGAGCAGGGCTGGGAAAAGGGAGACGGCGGCCAGCGAGGAGAGGGCGCCCGCAACGCCACCCGCGACGTCGGCGGCCCAGTCGAGGAGTTCCATCGACCGCCCCGGGATCCACTGCTGGTGGATCTCGTCGGCTGCCCCGAGCAGGACGACCAACACCGCGGCGAACACGGCCGCCCCCTTCGCGCCCCGACCCGATTCCCGTCGCCAGAGGGCGCAGAGGAAACCGGCCACGCCGTAGAAACCGGAATGGGCAAGCTTGTCCATCCCGGGGAAACCGCGGCCGAAATCCGGGTCCGGAATCGATGTCAGGGTGAGGAGGAGGGCAATCCACCCCACCAGCATTGCGAGATACAGCCGCCTCCGCGTCACGTCCGGTCGTGCCGGACGTACCAGCGATCGTAGAAGGACTGGTATTCGCCGGATTTCACCGACCGCCACCACGATTCGTTCGAAAGGTACCAGAGCACGGTGGCCCGGAGCCCCTCGTCGAAGGGAACTTTCGGGGCGACGCCCAGCCCGGTGCGGATCTTGGTGTCGTCGATGGCGTACCGCCGGTCGTGGCCGGGCCGGTCCGGGACGAACTTCATGGACGACTCGCCCTTCCCCATCGCGGCGAGGAGCATCCTCGTGATCTCGATGTTCGTCCGCTCGTTCCCGCCCCCCACGTTGTAGACCTCTCCCGGACGCCCCCGCAGCAGCACCGCCTCGACCGCCCGGGAGTGGTCGTCCACGTGGATCCAGTCGCGCACGTTCATCCCGTCCCCGTACACCGGAACCGGCTTCCCCTCGTGCAGGAGGGTCACGAAGAACGGGATCAGCTTCTCCGGGAACTGGTACGGGCCGTAATTGTTCGAGCAGCGGGTGACCAGTGTCGGGAGGCCGTACGTCCTGAAGTACGACCGCACCAGGAGGTCCGCCGCCGTCTTGCTGGCCGCATAGGGGGAGTTCGGCCGCAGCGGGGAATCCTCGGAGAATCTTCCCGTGGGGCCCAGCGACCCGTACACCTCGTCCGTGGAGATCTGCAGGTAGCGGACGACACCGGCCTTGCGCGCCGCGTCCATCAGCACCTGCGTGCCGAGGATGTTCGTCCGCAGGAACAGCCCCGGGTCGTCGATGCTCCGGTCGACGTGCGTCTCCGCGGCGAAGTTGACCACCGCCTCCGGCTTCTCATCCGAGAAGATCCGGGCGATCTCCCCGGCGTCGCAGATGTCGGCACGGTGGAAACGGTAGTTCGGGTTCCCCGCCACGTCCGCGAGGTTCGCCAGATTGCCGGCGTACGTCAGCTTGTCCACGTTGACGACCCGCCAGTCGGGGTGCGCCCCCAGGATGTAGCGGACGAAGTTGGAGCCGATGAAC
>DASWBR010000250.1:0-3259 GCA_036390495.1 Candidatus Deferrimicrobiaceae bacterium
CGAAGGGGTGGCATCTCTACCAGATCGTACGGCACCCCGGCGGGGTCGGGGTGCTCCCCCTTCACGACGACGGGACCGTGACGCTCATCCGGCAGCTGCGCCCCGCCGTGGGGGGCCACCTCCTCGAGATTCCCGCCGGCCGTCTCCACCCCGGGGAGGACCCGGCCGAATGCGGGCGTCGGGAGCTGGCGGAGGAGACGGGGCTGTCGCCGCGGGAGCTCGTCCCCCTGGGACGCTTCTACCCTTCCCCCGGGGTGTTCGACGAGGTGATCCACCTGTTCCTCGGCACCGGCCTGTCGCAAGGCGATGCGTCCCCGGAACATTACGAAGAGATCGAGATGGTCCGCCTGCCCATCGGGGAGGCGCTGCGCCGGGCGGCCACGGGGGAGATCCTGGACGGGAAGACGATCACGGCCCTCCTCCGGGCGGGAGGCGTCCCCCGGTGATCCTGAGGGCCGTCGCGGGGCGCCCGGTCGCCGGGATGCGGCTGGACGACGGAGTGAAGGCGCTGTTTCCGGAACTCTCCAAGGGCCGGATCCGGAAGGTCATCGACTGGGGCGGGTGCCGCGTGGGGCAGGCGGTGGTGCGCGTCGCCTCGCGGCCTCTCCGGGAGGGGGACGAGATCTGCTTCGCGGTCGGCGGGACGGACCCCGACGTGAGCTACCTCCTCTCTCCCCGGGACATCCTCCTCGACGACCCGGAGTACCTCCTCGTTTCCAAGCCCGCCGGCGTGTACACGCAGCGGACGCCGTACCAGCTGAAGGGAACGGTGGAGTTCGCCGTGGACCGGCATTTCCGTGCCGCCGGGATCCCGGAGCCGGCCCGGGTGGTTCACCGCCTGGACCGGGACACCTCGGGCGCCATGGTCTTCCCGAAGAACCGCGCGGCGGCGGCCTGGCTCTCCGGCGCCCTGAGGGAGGGGCGGGTGGAGAAAGCCTACAGGGCGCTCGTCGCGGGCATCCCCGCGGCGGACTTCTGGGAGACGGACGCCCCGATCGCGCCGGCGGGGAAGTCGCGTTTCGCCGTGGAGGCGGGGGGGAGGGAATCGCGGACGGAGTTCCGCGTTGTCTCCCGGGGCAACGGGGCCGCGCTGGTGGAAGCGCTCCCCCGCACCGGCCGCACGCACCAGATCCGTCTCCACCTGGCCCACGACGGCCATCCCGTCTTCGGGGACACCCGGTACGGCGGCCCGCCGTGCGCCCGGATGATGCTCCACTGCCGCGCGATGTCGTTCCGTGCGGCGGACGGTCGGTTGGTGGCGGCGGAGGCGCCGGAGGACGACGCGTTCGTCACGGCGTGCGAACGGTCCGGAATCGCCGCATGACCCGGTACGACGCCCATTGCGCGACCAGGTCCGCGCCGGTGGCCAGCGCGAAGGCGATCCCCACCCCCGTCCGCTCCACCGCCAGGGCGACGACGAGGAAGAAGAGGGCCATGGTCCACAGGGCCGGCACGAGTCCCCGCAGCAGTCGGATCGCGGAAGCCGATCCCAGGTAGTGGTGGGTGAAGACCGTGAGCACCGTGGCGGCGACGGGGAACGGAACGAGGAGGCCGGCGAGGTGCGACCCGAGGGGGCGCGCCAGGGCCGTGAGCAGCAAAACGAGCGCCGCCGCCGCTCCCATCCGCGCAGCGATCTCCCAGGAGGGAGTCCCCGGCGGCGTCCCCTCGTCGCCGGCCTCGGGCAGGAGCAGGTAGACCGCCGCCAGCGACCCGATGGCCAGCAGGAGCGACTGCGGGAGGGAAAGGGGCATCCGGTTCAGGAGGAACGTGGACAGGAAGAAGATCGCCCACCCGGAAAGGAGGCTCGCGGCCCACCCGGCGCACCTCGCGACGCGGGAGTAGACGAGGCAGTACAGGGCGAGCGAGGCGAGGCCCGTGATCGTCCCGTGGGCCGCGGAGGCGGCGAACGCCTCCCCCTGCTCCAGGCCGATGAAGAAGACGATCGGCCCCGCGACGACCGGAAGCGCCACGAGCCAGCCGCTCACCGCGCTCCCCCATTTCCGCCCCGCGAGGCTCAGCACGAGGAGGAAGGCGGGAACGAGGGTCACCTTGAAAGCGAACAGCGCGAACATGCGGTCCCCCCGGGCAGGAAAGCGTCGATAATATTCCATGCCGGGCCGGATTGCACCCGTGGAACCGGAAATCCGGTGTGGTATCTTCTTGGGACGCCACCGAATCCGCATGGAGGGGACGCGCGCATGGCACGGGTCAACGAGCATTACCTCAAGCTGAAAGCCGGGTACCTCTTCCCCGAGATCGGCCGCCGGGTAAAGGCGTTCGCCGCGGCCAACCCCGGCGCCAAGGTGATCCGCCTGGGGATCGGCGACGTCACCCGCCCCCTCCCCCCCGTCGTCCTGTCGGCGTTCCACGATGCCGTGGCGGAGCTCGGGAACGAGAAGACCTTCATGGGGTACGGGCCGGAGCAGGGGTACGACTTCCTCATCAACACGATCCTCGAAAAGTCGTACGGCCCTCTGGGCGTGCGGCTTTCGCCCTCCGAGGTGTTCATCTCCGACGGCTCCAAGTGCGACACGGCGAACATCCTGGACATCTTCGCCCTGGAGAACAAGGTGGCCATCGGCGACCCCGTCTACCCCGTCTACAACGACACGAACGTCATGATCGGGCGCTCGGGGCCGGCGGACGAGCGGGGCTACTACAAGGGGATCGTCTACCTCCCGTGCACCGAGGCGAACGGCTTCTTTCCCGCCTTCCCGAGGGAGAAGGTGGACATCGTCTACCTCTGCTCGCCGAACAACCCGACCGGGGCGGTCGCGACGAAGGCGCAGCTGAAGGGGTGGGTCGACTACGCCATCGCCAACGACACGGTGATCCTGTTCGACGCCGCCTACGAGGCGTTCATCACGGAGGACGGGTATCCCCGCTCCATCTACGAGATCGAGGGTGCGAGGAAGTGCGCCGTCGAGTTCCGCAGCTTCTCCAAGACCGCGGGGTTCACCGGCGTCCGCTGCGCGCTGACAGTCGTGCCGGAGGACGTGACCGCGAAGACGCCGTCCGGAGAGGCCGTGCCGCTGAACCGCCTCTGGAACCGCCGTCAGACCACGAAGTTCAACGGCGTCTCCTACCCCGTGCAGAGGGCCGCGGCGGCGGTCTACACGGACGAGGGGTGGCGGCAGACGAAGGAGATCATCGACTACTACATGGGGAATGCCCGGGTCATCCGGGAAGGGCTGGGATCGGCGGGCCTGACCGTGTACGGCGGGGTCAACGCCCCCTACATCTGGCTGAAGACGCCGGG
>DASWBR010000251.1:0-23523 GCA_036390495.1 Candidatus Deferrimicrobiaceae bacterium
AGGGCGTCGCAGATGTGGCCCACCGTCGCCTCGGAGTCGTACTCCTCGAAGGCGTCCTCGGGCAGGTGGGGGTGCGGATCGGCCGGCTTTACGTTGTAGGCGAGGCCGACTCGCACCGGCGCTTTCTCCTGGCCATCCGCTCGTTGCCGGCGGGGATGAGCGCCCGCACCTCGCCGGTCAGCAGCCGGTACACGTCGTTCCGCGGCGCCGGGAGGGCCGTCTCCGCCCGCGCCGATGGGCGCCCGTCGTCGCGCGCCTCCTCGTAGCTGACGATGATCCCCTCGTAGTTCCGCAGGACCGTCCGCTCGTCCCCCATGGAGAGGATGTAGTTCGGCATCAGCGGGATCTTCCCGCCGCCGCCGGGGACGTCCACCACGTAGGAGGGGATCGCGAGGCCCGAGGTGTGCCCGCGCAGCGCCTCCATGATCTCGACACCGCGCGACAGGCGCGTGCGGAAATGCTCCAGCCCCCGGACCATGTCGCACTGGAACAGGTAGTAGGGGCGGACCTTGGCCTTCAGCAGCTCGGTGTTCAGCTTCCGGATGATCTCGGGGTGGTCGTTCACTCCCTTCAGCAGGACGGTCTGGTTGTTCACCGGCACGCCGGACCGCAGCAGCCGGTCGCACGCGCGGCGCGCCTCCGCGGTGACCTCGCGGGGATGGTTGAACTGGGTGTTCACCCAGACCGGCCCGTACTTCTCCAGCACGGCGCACAGCTCGTCGTCGATCCGCATCGGGAGGACCGCCGGGACGCGCGTCCCGACCCGGATGATCTCGACGTGGGGGATCTTCCGGAGGTTCTTCAGGATGTACTCGATCCGCTCCGTGGGGAGCGTCAGGGGATCGCCGCCGGAGACGATGACGTCCCGGATCTCCTCGTGCCGCCGGACGTAGGCGAACATCTTCGACAGCTCGAACTCGGTCTTCGCCGCCTCGCCCAGCGACCAGATCCGCTTCCGCGTGCAGTGGCGGCAGTACATGGAGCAGAAGTTGGTGACCACCAGGAGGCAGCGGTCCGGGTACCGGTGGGTGAGGCCCGGCACCGGCATGTCCTTCTCCTCCTCGAGCGGGTCGTCCTCGCCTCCCTCGACGCCGAAATACTCCTCGGCGGAAGGGACCGCCTGGCGGGCGATCGGATCGTCGGGATCGTCGAACCGCACGAGGGAGAGGTAGTAGGGGGTGATCCCGACCCGGTAGAGGTCGGTCACGCGGGAGAGGAGGCGCGTCTCTTCGGGGGAGAACCCCCAAAGCCCCCGGAGGTCCTCGACGGACGTGATGCGGTGGGACAGCTGCCAGCGGTAGTCGTTCCACTGCTCCTGGGTGACCTGCGGCCAGGGAAGGCCGACCGGCGCCGGTCTCCCCTTCGCGCGTTTCAGCGGTACCGCGTCTTCACCGGGACGGGTGTCCATGATCCTCCTCGCTTCCCCCGGGGACCGGGGGGGGATGGCCGGGGGGGGAACCGCCCCGGCGTTATCGGCCGCTCGTGCGCACCCAGAGAAAATCGACGAGCGTCTTTCCCTTGTTCGAGAACGCGAACCCCTGCTCTCCCGCGAAATAGAGCGACTCCCCCTTGCGGGCCACGTACGAGACCTGCCCGAGGGCCAGCCCCAGGCGCCCGGCGAGAACGTGGACGTAGTTCTCCCCTTCCTGCGCCGGCTCCGGGGGAGTCTGCTTCCCCGGAGCGATGGTGGCGCGGTAGGCGACGATGGAGCGGTAGCGGCTCCTGGGCAGGAGCGTGTCGAACGACTTGTATCCGGTGACCTCGGAGGGGAGCGCGTCGCTCTTCCGGAAGAGCACCTTCTCCTCGTCCACGTCGGCGAAGAAGGACGAGGGCGTCTCGTTCAGCGCGGAGAGGATCTCGAAGAGGTTTGCGACGGAGGGCGAGGTGAGGTTGCGCTCGATCTGGGAGATGGCGCCCTTGGTGAGGCCCGCGCGCTCCGCCAGGTCGGCCTGCGCCAGCCCGTTGATCTGGCGGAGATGCTTGATCCGTGCCCCGATGTCCATCACGGATGTGTTTATTAAACCCTCCGTTTAATAAATCTACCCAAATTCTAAAAATCCGGATTCGGCGTGTCAACCCCAAAATGCCGATTCTCATTAACTTTTTTAACGTCACGTGGTCTCCCTCTAATCACCGGGGGATGGTTCCCTATACCCGGAAAATCGCGTTCGAACCCTTGCGCGGCGCGGCTCCGCGCCTCCCGCCGCGTTCCTTCCACGGGAATCATTTCGCAACGCAGGATGGCAGACTTTAGGGAATAGTTGTTGTTTTCCGGGAGGAAGAACCCCATTCGCCGGATACCCCGCTTTGCGTCCCTCGTTCTGCCGCTCCGGCTGTCCCCGGCCGTCCGGCGGAACGTCCACGAGCGGTGGAGCGTGGCGCTGTCCGGCGCAATGCCCGTGGTCCAGACCCTGAACGGGGTACAGGACGGGATGCCGTACCGGATCCTCCTCGGGTTCAGCGCGGGGCTCTGACGCGCGGGCGACCCCCCGGGTTCCCCCCTGCCTGCGCGGCCTCGCGTTCCAGCAGCGCGCGCTTCCGGGCGGCGCCCCACCGGTACTCTCCCGGTCTCCCGTCCTTCCGCACGGCGCGGTGGCACGGCACCGCGACGGCGAGGAGGTTCGACGCGCACGCCCGCGCGACGGCGCGCGCCGACCCCGGCCTTCCGATCCTGCGGGCGACCTCCGCGTAGCTCGCGCTCTCCCCGGCGGGGATGGCGCGCAACGCTTCCCAGACCCTGCGCTGGAACGCCGTGCCCCGGATGTCCAGCGGGAGGCCGGGAGCGGTCCCCGGGGACTCGACGAGCGCCGCCGCCCGCGCGATCCATCCGGCGAACTTCCGGTCGCCTTCCCGCAGATCGGCGCGGGGAAACATCTTCCTCAACTGCCCGACCAGCGCCTCCGGCGAATCGCCGAGGGCGATGGCGCAGAATCCCCGGTCGGTCGCCGCCGCGATGAGCCACCCCAGGGAGATCCTCGCGAGGCCGTAACGGATCGGGACGCCCGCCGCGCCCGTCCTGTACAGGGACGGCGTCATCCCGAGGCGGTCTCCCGTGCTCTCGTAGAGGCGGCTCGACGATCCGAACCCGGCGTCGTACATCGCCCGCGTGACCGGGATGCCGCGGCCGAGTTCTTCCCGGAAACGACGCGCCCGGCATTCTCCCGCGTACGCTTTCGGGGTCACCCCGACGATCCGCCGGAAGACGCGATGGAAATGGAACGCGCTGATCCCGGCAGGCGCGGCCAGCGCGCCGAGCGGGATCGGCTCCCCGGCCTCCTCGATCCGGCGGCACGCCGCGACGATCGCCTCGAGGTGCGGTTCGGTTCCCGGCCCCGCGTCCGGCCGGCAGCGGCGGCACGGTCGGAAACCGGATTCCAGCGCCTCCCGCACAGTCGGGAAGAACACGACGTTCTCCCGTCTCGGGAGCCGCGACGGGCAGGAAGGCCGGCAGAAGACTCCGGTGGTCCTCACGCCGTACCAGAAGGCGCCGTCGACACGCCGGTCCCTGCGGAGGACCGATTCCCATCTCCTCTCGCCGCCTGCCCGGTCCATTCCCCACCCCCTTTTCTTGGACGCCGGACCCGGACCCGGCGACGCGCGTACTGAGCGGATACCCCATGTTCCCCCCGGATGCTCCGCCGCGCCATCCGGTTCTTGCTGCGCAATTCCGGGGCTGTACGATTTCCCCGGCGTTTCCCCCCCGGTTGACTTCGACTGGGAAATCGGGGAAAATGCCTCTTCTCAAAGGTGGGGGAGTAGCTCAGCTGGGAGAGCACCACGTTCGCAACGTGGGGGTCGAGGGTTCAATCCCCTTCTCCTCCACCACCTTCTTCTTCCTCTCGAAAGTTCGCGGGTAGTATCATCCGGGCATGACCTTCTCCCTTTCCGCGCCGCTGTACGTGGAGGTGGCGGTCCCGCTCCCGATCGACCACCCGTTCACGTACCGGGTGCCGGCGGGGGAGGAGCACCGCGCCGTGGTCGGGGTCCGCGTGCTGGTGCCTTTCGGGCGGCGGAGGATCACCGGCCTCGTGACGGCGATCACCGACGCCTCGGCCCTCGAAGGCCGCGAGGCGAAAGATCTCCTCGCCTTCCTCGACGAGGCCCCCTACGTTTCCGCGCGCCACCTGGAATTTCTCGCTGCCGCGGCCCGCGAGTGCCTCGCCCCGATGGGGGAGATGCTGCGCGCCGCCCTCCCGCGCGGTCTCCCCCGGCGGGAGACCCCCCCCGCGCCGCGCACGGAAGCCTTCTACCGCGTCGCCGCGGGAGTCCCGGAAAACGCGATGACACCGAAACAGCGGCAGGTCCACGCGGCGGTGCGGGATGCGGGGGGGTTGTCCGGCCCGGATCTCTCCGCGAAGGTCCCGGGCGGGGCGGAAGCGGCCCGCCGCATGGCGGCGAAGGGGATGCTCGTCGCGGAGATCCGGGTGAAGCCCGTGGGGCTCTCCGCGGCTCACCTGCCCGACGCCTCGGGGGAGCTGACCCCCACCCCGCACCAGGAGGCGGCGCTCTCCCGCATCGGGGTCTCGATCGCCTCGTGCCGGCACGCCGTCTTCGTCCTGCACGGCGTGACGGGCTCCGGGAAGACGGAGGTGTACCTGCGGGCGGTGGAGCAGGCCCGGTCCACCGGGCGGCAGGCGATCTTCCTGGTCCCGGAGATCGCCCTCACCCCGCAGTTGCTGGGACGCATCCGCTCGCGGTTCCGGGACGGCGTGGCGGTGCTCCACAGCGGCCTCTCCCCGGCGGAACGGGCCGCCCAGTGGCGGAAGGTCCGGGCGGGAGAGGTGTTCCTCTGCGTCGGCGCGCGGTCGGCGATCTTCTCCCCGTTCTCCCGCCCCGGGCTGATCGTCGTCGACGAGGAGCACGACGCGGCGTACAAGCAGGAGGACGGCGTGCGGTACCACGCGCGGGACCTCGCGCTGCTGCGGGGGAGGATGGAGGGGGCGGTGGTCCTGCTCGGCTCCGCGACCCCCTCCGCCGAGTCGTACCACCGGGCGCGGACCGGCGGGGCGACCCTGCTCCCGCTGCCCGAGCGGATCGGCGCCCGGGGGATGCCGGAGATCGACGTGCTGGACCTGAGGGAACGCGCGGACCGGCGCGGCGCGGACCGGTACTTCTCGCCGGAGCTGGAGGCGGCCATCGACGCGACCCTCTCCCGCGGGGAGAAGGCGATGCTGTTCCTGAACCGGCGCGGCTTCGCCTCCGCCCTCACCTGCCTGGACTGCGGGACCACGGTGCAGTGCCGGAACTGCCAGGTCTCCATGACGTACCACCGGGAGTACGACGGCCTCCTGTGCCACTACTGCAACGTGAAACGGAAGGAGCCGGAGGAGTGCGGCCATTGCGGAGGCCACCGGCTCGCCCAGGTCGGGATCGGGACGGAGCGGCTCCTCGCGTGGGTCTCGAAGCGGTGGAAGGAGGCCAGGGTGGCCCGCCTTGACTCGGACGTCACGCGGCGGCGCGGGGCGTACGCCGAGGTCCTGTCGGGAATGCAGCTGGGAGAGGTGGACATCCTCGTCGGGACGCAGATGATCGCCAAGGGGCACGACTTCCCGGAGGTCACGCTCGTGGGCGTGCTCATGGCGGACCTCTCGATGTCGTTCCCCGACTTCCGCGCCGCGGAGAGGACCTTCCAGATCCTGACGCAGGTCTCCGGCCGGGCGGGTCGCGGCGAGCGCCCCGGGAAGGTGCTCCTGCAGACGCTGTCCCCCGACAGCCCCTGCATCCGGAAAGCCGCGGAACACGACTACGAGGGGTTCATGGAGGAGGAGCTCGCCGCCCGCGAGGCGATGGGGTATCCCCCGTACGGTCGGATGGTTCTGCTGCGGCTGTGGGGCGGGAAGCAGGACGCCGTGCGGGAGGCTGCGGACGTCGTCGCCCGGGAAATCGCCGGCCCCCTGGCCGGAGCCGGAGGGCGCGTCCTGGGCCCGGCCCCCTCGCCGATAGGGAAGGTGAAGCGCCGCTTCCACTACCAGGTGCTGCTCGTCCTCCCCCCGGCGTTCCCCGTGGGGGACGTCTTCCCCGACCTGCTGCGCCCGCTGCGCGAGCGCGCGCGCAAGTCGGGCGTCCTCCTCTCCCCCGACGTCGACCCGTACCAGATGATGGTGTGACCCCGGTGGGAAATGCGGGCCGGCACGGTGCTTGAACTCCTGCCGCGCACTACGCGGAAAGGAGGGCAAGGCCATGCGGGTGCACTACGTCCTCAACACCGGGGGGACGCCGGCCGGAAAGCTGGCCGACGTCGAGATCCACTTCGAGGAGGGGCTGCTCGCCGGCCTGAAGCTGGTGGGTTGCTCCGTCTGGCGGTCGAAGAAGGGGGAGGCGCCGACCGTGCTCGTCCCGTCCCGTTCCTACGCCACCGCCGCCGGGGTCCGCTACTATGAACTGCTCCGGCCGTCCGCCGACGGCCCCGCGGCCGGCAACGGGGAGACACCCGAGGCGAAGCTGGCGGTCCGGCGGTTCAAGGAGTACGTCCGGGACGAGTACCGGAAGATCGCCGCGCTCCCGGACGAACCTGCGCCGGAACGCGCCGGGGGCCGGAAGACGGGGACCGCCTCGCGGTAGGCTGGCGGGGGACACTCTTCATAAAAAAACGGCGGTAATCCAAAACCGAAGAGTGTCCCCCGAAATAAGTGGTGAAAACCGGTCCCGCCCGGTCCTACAATCAAACCCTGGTGCTGCAATTACCGGATACGGCACGGCTGGCGCCGGGCGCAATCCCGGCGCCAGCACCGGGAGTTCACGCAAGGGGGCGGAACATGCGGGATGCGGGAGAGAAGGTCGCGCTGGCGACCCGGGCGCGGGCGGCGGTGTACGCGCACCTGTTCCTCGTGCTGCGGAAGCGGCTGGGGGAGACGCAGGCGATCGACCTGATGAGCGAGGCGATCTACAACTTCGGCAAGGAGAAGTCGCGGCGCAACTACTCCGAGCAGGCCCAGACCGGCGACCTGGCGCAGGCCGCGCGGGAGTTCGCCTCCCCCGACCCCGTGAAGCAGCACCAGTTTGCGCCGCGCATCGTCTCCCTCACGCCGGAGGAGGCGGTCATCCACATGTCGAAGTGCCCCCTCGTGGACGAGTGGAAGGCGATGGGGCTCCCCGAACGCGACGTGGCGACGCTGTGCAACATCGCCCACTCGGTGGACTTCGGCACGTGGGAGGGGACGTTGCGCTACGAGCTGCACTTCGAGGGGACCCGCGGCGCGGGGTGCGAGGAGTGCATCCTGCGCGTGAAGAAGACGAAGGCGGAGGGGTGACGGGTTGGGAAAGATCCGCGCGAGAGACCTGCAGTTCCTGTTCGTCATGGCCGCGGTGGTCGGAATCCTCGCGGTCCTGTCGATGACCGGGAAGGAGCGGTTCATACCGCGGACCGAGGAGCACCTGGCCGTCGCCTCGGTGAAGGAGACGGCAGAGGCCGACGCGGTGTGCCTGTCGTGCCACGGAGGAAAGGAGGTGGCGGCGGTGGCGGCCGGTAAGGAGGGGCCGCCGATGCCGGAGAACCACCCGCTGCGGAAGAAGAACTGCCGGCAGTGCCACCGGCTGGAGCGGAAGAAGCCGTGAGCCGGAAGGGCCCGCCGCTGGGGGCGCACGTCTCCGTGGCGGGGGGGGTTCACACGGCCCCGGAGCGCGGGAAGCGGATCGGCGCGGACGTGGTCCAGATCTTCTCCAAGCACAACACGCGTTGGGAGGGAAAGCCCCTCGAGGCGGACGACGCCCGGGCCCTCCGCGAGGAGAGCGCGCGGACGGGGGTCGCCGTCGCGGCCATCCACTGCGCCTACCTGATCAACCTCGGCTCCTCGAAGGAGTCGGTCCGCACCCGCTCCCTCTACGCTCTGGAGGACGAGGCGTCCCGGGCCGCCATGCTGGGCGTGCCGTACCTCGTGATGCACCCCGGCTCCTGCGGAGACGACCCGGCTTCGGTGGGGGTGGCCCGGATCGCCGGCGCGATCCGCGCCTTCGGGAAGTTTCCGAAGGGGGTTATGCTGTTGCTGGAGAACACGGCGGGGCAGGGGAACTCCATCGGTCGCACGATCGGCCAGCTCCGGGAGCTGCTCGACGCCGCGGGGAACCCCGCGGACGTCGCGGTGTGCCTGGACAGCGCCCACCTCTTCGAGTCCGGGTGCGACCTCGGCACCGAAGAGGGGTGGGAGGGGGCCCTGGCGGAGATGGAAGGGGACGGGATCCTCCCCCTCGTCCGGATGTGGCACCTGAACGATTCGAAGACGGCGATGGGGAGCCGCGTGGACCGGCACCAGCACATCGGGGAGGGGAAGATCGGGCTTCCGGGCTTCCGCCGGATCCTGACGCACGGGGGATTCTCCACCCTCCCCATGATCCTGGAGACGCCCAAGGACGGCGGCGACGAGTACGAGATGGACGTGCGGAACCTGGCGGCGCTGCGGAAGCTTCTCGCGTAGCGGCCGGGGGCCCCAGTACGAGCTTCGCGCCGCTGGGGTACCCCCGCAGTAGGAAAAACGGGGGGCAACGGGGGGGCGGGATGGAGTTCGAGGCGATCAAGGGACTGGCAAAGCACCACAAGCAGATGTTCGGGCGGATCGTGAAGTGCGAGATGTACCGGATCGAGGGCGGCCGCCGGCTCGCCATCTCGCAGATGCACGACGACTACCACGACATCAGCCTGGCGATCCTGCTCACGAGGGAGTACCGGATCGAGGAGATCGCCGGGAAGATGGACCGGATCCCGTACCCCTGCTGCGAGACGAAACCTCTCGAGATGCTCGCCGGGCTGAAGGGGATCGCCGTGCTGGAGCGCGGGGGGCTGAAGAAGGTGAAGGAGCGTATTCCGCGGAACATGGGGTGCACCCACGTCTACGAGATGCTCGAGTCCGCCTTCCGCGCCATCTTCGTCGGCTCCTACAGCATTCTGGGCCAGAAGTGGGACGACGTGCTCGATCTGGAGCTCGAGGAGAAGCGCCAGTTGGGGCTCCAGTCGCCGGACCTGGCCGACAGCTGCTTC
This sequence comes from Candidatus Deferrimicrobiaceae bacterium, assembly GCA_036390495.1. Classification (GTDB taxonomy): domain Bacteria; phylum Desulfobacterota; class Deferrimicrobia; order Deferrimicrobiales; family Deferrimicrobiaceae; genus JAGGAJ01. The sequence continues at coordinate 8,972 of DASWBR010000251.1, forward strand.
ACGTTCAACCTGCGGTCGGTGGACCCCGGGGCGCTCGAGCGCGCCCGGGTGAAGGTCGGGGAGGCCCGCCGCAAGATGGCGGCGATCGAGGCGGTCAAGCGCGGGGAATGATCCCCGGCGGAAAGGGAACACCATGGCATCCGAACGGCAGGTGCAGCGGCTGGCGGATACCCTCGTCCGCCACTCGGTGAAGGCGGAGAAGGGGGAGATCGTCCGCATCTCGACGTCGGAGCTCGGACGCCCGCTGGCGCTGGCGGTCTACCGGGAGGTTCTCCGGGCCGGCGCCCATCCGCTCCTGTCGGTGGGGTTCGACGAGGCGAACGGGATCTTCTACGAGGAGGCGTCCCCCGGGCAGATCGCCCACCTTCCGCCGACGAAGATGCACGAGGCGAAAACGATCGACGCGGACATCATCATCCTGGCGCCCCGGAACACGCGGAACCTCTCCCACATCCCGCCCCGGAAGATGGCGGACCGGCGGAAAGCCCTCAAGCCGGTCTCGGAGGTCCTGCTGCGCCGCGTCCGGTGGGTCCTCACCAACTACCCCACCGAGGCGCTCGCCCAGGAGACCGACCGGTCCCTCGGGGAGTACGAGAAGCTGTACTACCGGGCAGTGGACCAGGACTGGGCGGCGATGGCGCGCATGTTCGCGCGCGCGAAGCGGATCCTCGAAAGGACCGATCGGGTCCGGATCACGGGGAAGGAGACGGACCTCTCCTTCTCGATCCGGGGGCGGACCGCGATCCCGTGCGCGGGGGAGTACAACATGCCGGACGGGGAGATCTTCACCGCTCCTGTGGAGAATTCCACGGAAGGGAAGATCTTCTTCGAGTTCCCCGCCATCGCCGGCGGGCGCGAGGTGGCGGGGATCCGCCTCGTCTTCCGCAAGGGGCGCGTGGTGGAGGCGACTGCCGAGAAGAACGAGGGATACCTGAGGGAGATGCTTGCCGCCGACCGCGGCGCCGCCGTCCTGGGGGAGTTCGGGATCGGTGCGAACGCCGGGGTGACCTCCTTCACCCGGGACATCCTCCTCGACGAGAAGATGGGCGGCACGATTCACCTGGCCGTCGGACGCTCCTACCCGGAGTCCGGGGGGAGGAACGACTCCGCGGTCCACTGGGACATGATCAAGGACCTCCGCGCGCAGGGGGAGCTCTTCCTCGACGGCAAACCGGTGCTGCGGACGGGCGTCCTGTTCGGGAAGACCCCGAAGGGGATGAAGAGGCGGGCGCCGTGAGGCGGGCCATCTCCACCCTGCTCGCGGTCCTCGCGCTGGTTGCGGGGGTCGCGGGTCCCGCGGCCGCGGCGGGGAACGAGATCCTCCGGAAGGCGCGCGCGCGGCAGGCGGAGGCGGCCGCGGCGGAAGCCCGCGCGAAGGCGAAGGCGGAGGCGGAGGAGCGCAAGGCGGTCCAGGGATACCGGGACGCCCTCCGCGCGAAGCCGGACGACGCGGCCGCCATGGTCCTTCTCGGGGACGCGCTCGCCGGGGGACGCGGCGTCGCAAAGGACGATGCCGCCGCGGTCGCGTTGTACCGGAAGGCGGCGGAGCTGGGAAACCCCGCGGGGCAATACGCCCTGGCCGCCCGGTACGCGAGCGGCCGCGGCGTGGAACAGGACTACGCGGAGGGCGCGCGGTGGGCTCGCCTCGCCGCGGACCAGGGAAGCGCGCCCGCCATGTCCCTCCTCGGCCTCCTGCACGAGCGGGGGATGGGCGTCCCGAAGAACGAGGCCGAGGGACTCTCCTGGTACCGCCGCGCGGCGGAGGGGGGCGACGTGACGTCGATGAAGCTCCTCGGATACCGGTGCCTGCAGGGGCAGGGCGTCCGGAAGGATCCCGAAGCGGCGGCCGGCTGGTATCGCCTCGCGGCAGTGGCGGGCGACCCGGACGCGCAGGCCCAGCTCGGGTCCATGTACAGGACCGGGGTCGGCGCCCCGAAGGACGACACCGACGCGTTCCGGTGGTACTCCCGCGCGGCGGAGATGGGAAACGCCGAGGCGTTCGCGGCAGTGGGCAGGATGCTGCTGTACGGGCAGGGAACCCCGGCGGACGTGGACGCCGCGGCGGTCTGGATCCTCAAGGCGGCGGACCGCGGGATCCCGGAGGGGGAGTTCCTGAAGGGGGTGCTGTACACGTACGGCCGCACGGTGCCGGAGGACCGGGAGGAGTCCCTCCGGCTGTTCACCAAGGCCGCGGAGGAGGGGAACGTGGACGCCCAGCTCCAGCTCGCGAAGATGTACCTCGAGGGAAGCGGCGCGCCGAAAAACGACAACGAGGCGGTCGCGTGGTACCGCCGGGCGGCGGAAGCCGGGAACGCGGAGGCCCAGTCGATGCTCGGCTGGATGCACGAGACCGGCAGGGGCGTGCCGAAGGACCTCCCGGAGGCGGAGCGGTGGTTCCGCCTCGCCGCGGCGCAGGGGAACGCGATGGCCCGCGAGCACCTGAAATACCTGGAAGCCCTCTCCGGCGCGCGGAAAGAAGGGGCCCCCGCGAAATGAGGCCGGCCCGGCTCGCGGCGGCCGTCCTGGCCTTCGCCGGAACGGTTTTTGCCGGCGCTGCGCAGGCGCAGGGCCCCTCGATGCGCGAGATGTTCCAGGGGATCCCCGTGGACCGGTGCAAGGAGATCGGCGGTCCCCCGACCTACAGGGACGACGGGCCCCGCATCGACTCCCTCGAGGCCGCTCAGGGTGGGGCGGGCCAGATCGTGCTCGTCCGGGCGGGAAACCTTTCGGCGGACCGGGCCGAGGAGGTGCACTTCCTGCTCAAGGGACAAGACCTCCGTGCGCAGGCGCAAAAGGACGGCCCGTCCGGGTTCCGGGCGCGGGTGCCCGATTTCGGGGTGAGCGGCCAGCCGGCGAAGGGGTGGATCTACCTCTCGCGCGGCGACGTCCGGGGGAAGCCCGCCCCGTTCCTCTTCCTCCCGGCCGCTGCCCCGGGGGGGAGTGTTTTGCCCACCCCGGCGACTTCCCCGCCCGTCCGCTGACGTCCCGGCCCTGGCCTACTTCCCCAGCAGGACCACCGTCGTCCGGGGGTTGACGAGGTACCGGTCGGGCGGGTCGAGGAGCGGCCCGTCCCCGTCCTGCGCGAAATCCTCCCCCGCCGGGAGGCTCGTGTCGATCGCGCGCCGCCACCGCTTCCCCCCGGGGAGGCGGGGGACCTTCACCTCGCGTCCCCGGTAATCCCCGTTCAGGACGAGGAAGAGGAAGTAGTCGCGCGCCTCCAACGGCTCCTCGTTGCCGTCGAGGAGGTAGCAGAGCAGGCGGGCGTCCGGATCGTCCCAGCGCGGCGGAAGCAAATCCTCCCCGTACCACTGGATGTCCGGGACGGTGTTCCCGTCCCGGTCGGTGCCGGTGAAGAACTTGCGCCGCTGGAGGATCGGGTGCTTCTTCGTGAAGGCGATCGCCTTCCGGAAGAAGTCGACCATGTCCGCGTTTCGCGAAGCTTCCCGCCAGTCGAACCAGCTGATGTCGTTGTCCTGGCAATAGGCGTTGTTGTTCCCGCGCTGGGTCCTCAGGAACTCGTCCCCGCCCAGCATCATCGGCGTCCCGGAGGAGAAGAGCAGGACGCAGGCGTGGTTCTTCGCCAGCTGCCGCCGCAGCCGCAGGATCCCGGGGTCGCCGGTCTCCCCTTCCGCGCCGCAGTTCCAGGAGTGGTTGTCGTCGGAACCGTCCCGGTTCCCCTCGCCGTTCGCCTCGTTGTGTTTCCCGTTGTAGGAGAGCAGGTCGTTCAGGGTGAACCCGTCGTGGCAGGTCACGAAGTTCACGCTGTTGTACGCGGACCGGCCGTCGTCCCCGTACAGATCGGCCGACCCCGTCAGCCGGAACCCGAGGTCCCGGAGCTGTCCCCCGTCCCCCTTCCCGAAACGGCGCGCCGTGTCGCGGAACCGGCCGTTCCACTCCGACCAGTCCACGGGGAAATTCCCCACCTCGTACGCCCCCAGGTCCCACGGTTCCGCGATGAGCTTCGCCCGCTGGAGGACGGGGTCCTGGGAAACGGCGTCGAAGAAGGAAGCGCACTTCCGGTACATCCCCCCCTCCCGGCCCAGCACCGACGCGAGGTCGAAGCGGAAGCCGTCGACGTGCATCGTCTCGACCCAGTACCGGAGCGAGTCCATCACCAGCCGGATCGCCGGGGCGCTGTCCAGGTTGAGGGAGTTCCCGCATCCGGTCCAGTTCATGTAATACCGGCCCGGGTCGTGCGGCCCGCCGGTCAAGGCGTAGTACGACGGGTTGTCGATCCCCCGGAAGGAGAACGTGGGGCCCAGCTCGTTCCCCTCCCCGGTGTGGTTGTACACCACGTCGAGGATCACCTCGATCCCGACCCGGTGGAGCTCCCGGACCATCGTCTTGAACTCCTCCACCTGGCACCCCGGATAACGGCCGGTGCCGTAGGACGATTCCGGGGCGAAGAAGCCGGCCGTGTTGTACCCCCAGTAGTTGGCCAGGCCCTTCTCCCGGAGGAAATCGTCCACGTAATGCTCGTGGACGGGGAGGAGTTCGACGGCGTTCACGCCCAGCGACCGCAGGTGCGGGATCTTCCCGATGAAACCGAGGTACGTCCCCGGGTGGGCGACGCCGGACGAGGGGTGGGCGGTGAACCCCTTGACGTGCGTCTCGTAGATCACCAGCCGCTCGAACGGGATGCACGGCGGGGCGTCCCCCTGCCAGTCGAACCGGTCGTCCATGACGATCGACTTCGGGACGGCCGCGGCGTTGTCCCGCCGGTCGAGGGAGAGGTCCCTCGCGGGATCGCCCGGGTCGTACGCGAGGAGGAGGTTGTCCCGGTTGACCAGCTTTCCCGTGACCGCCTTCGCGTACGGGTCGAGGAGGAGCTTCCGGTCGTTGAACCGGTACCCCCGATCCGGGTCGAAGGGGCCGCGCACCTTGTAACCGTACATCTGGCCGGGCCCGACGCCGTGGACGAAGACGTGCCAGACGTTCCGGTCGCGGGCCTCCACCCGGATGATGTCCGCGGGTTCGCCGCCCTCCCGGTCGAACAGGAGAAGGAACACCTCCGTTGCGTGCTGGGAGTGGAGAGCGAAGTTCACCCCTCCCTCCCGCACCATCGCCCCCAGCGGGTGGAACGCTCCCGCGGAGATCCGGCGCGATGTGGCGTGCCGCAGTTCCATCGTCATGGTCTCCTCCCGGTCCTTGCCCGTCGAAAAGATCCGGTCTTCCGATATCATACCGGTAGGGACGCGAAACGCGCACGGGGAGGGGCTGTATGAAGGGCGGGGCGGCGGTGTTTATCGCGGGGTGCGGGGACGTCGGGGTCCGCGTGGCGAAGCTCTGGGCGGTCCGGGGGGCCGCGACCGCGGCCCTCGCCCGGTCCGGGGGGTCCGCAGCCCGCCTCGCCCGGCTCGGGATCGAACCGGTCCGCGGGGACCTCGACGATCCCGGGTCGCTCCGTGGATTCCCGACGCGGGGCGCGCTCCTCTATTACCTCGCGCCGCCCCCGGAGTCGGGGGAGTCGGACCCGAGGGTCCGCGCGTTCCTCGCGGCGATCTCACCGGGAGAGGAACCCGCGAAGGCGGTGTACGCGAGCACCACCGCAGTCTACGGCGACAACGGCGGCGCGTGGGTCACCGAGGAGACGCCCGCCGCCCCGGCGACGGCCCGCGGGAAGCGGCGCCTCGACGCGGAAGGGTCGTTCCTGGCGTGGGGAAGGGAGCGCGGTGTCCCGGTCGTGATCCTTCGCGTCTCCGGCATCTACGGACCGGGGCGCCTCCCCGTGGAGGCGGTGCGGCGCGGGGCGCCGGTGGTGCGGGAAGGCGAGGCGCCGTGGACGAACCGCATCCACGCGGACGACCTCGCCGCGGTGTGCGTCGCCGCGATGGAACGCGGGAAAGACGGCGCGGTCTATAACGTCGCCGACGGGTCTCCGGGGACGATCACGCAATACTACAACGCCGTCGCGGACCTCATCGGGCTTCCGCGGCCGCCGGAGGTGGGGATGGAGGAGGCGCGGCGGTCGATGAGCCCGGGCATGCTATCGTACCTGTCGGAATCCCGGCGGCTCGACGTGCGCCGGATGCGGGAGGAGCTGGGCGTGACGCCAAGGTACCCCAATCTCGCCGCGGGGCTCCATTCGTGCATCGGGGGGGAGGGCGGATGAGCGAGTCCGGAGCGAACGCCGCCCCGGAGCAGGTCCCGGACATCCCGGCGCGGATCCGCACCGGAATCGAAGGCGGGTTGCGCACCTCCCTCAAGATCATCAAGGTGTCGGTCCCCCTGTACGTGGGGGTCACCCTGCTGAAGGGAACCCCGGTGCTCGACGCGCTGGGGAGGGTCTTCGCCCCGGTGATGGGGATCTTCGGCCTGCCGGGGGAGGCGGCCTTCGCCTTCGTCGCCGCTTTTCTGCTGAACCTGTACGCCGCCATCGCGGTGATCGTCCCGCTGCACCTCACCCCGTTCCAGGTGACGCAGTGCGGCCTGATGATGGGGATCGCCCACAACCTGATCGTGGAGGGGGGCGTGCTCTCCACCACCGGCGCGCGCGGGTGGGTGCTCACCCTCTGCCGGCTCGCGATCGCCTCCGCGGCGGGACTCCTGCTGCGGGGACTCTGGCTCCTTTGGGGCGGGTGATGGAGGCCCTCCTCGCCGCGCTGCTGGGGGCGTTTTCGCTCTCGGCAAAGCTGATCCTGATCATCGTCCCGCTGGTTACCCTGTTCGAGGTGCTTCGCCACCTCCCCGTCTTCCGGAGGGCCGGCAACGTCGTGGAGCCGGCGATGAGGGGAGTGGGGCTGACGAGGGACGCGGCGGTCCCCCTCTTCACGGGGATCTTCCTCGGCCTCGCGTACGGGGCCGGCATCATCATCCGGGTGGCGCAGCAGAAGAATCTGCCGGACCGGGAACTGTTCCTGATGGGGCTGTTCCTCGCGACCTGCCACTCGGTGGTCGAGGACATCCTCATTTTCGCGGTGATCGGCGGGAGCGGCCTCGCGATCCTCGCGGTGCGCCTCGGGCTTGCGATCCTGCTGACCGGCCTGATGGCCCGCATCTGGAAGCCGGACTGAACCGTCCCCGCCTCCGCCGTCATCCATTGGAGGGAGCCCGGAAAGGGGCTGACGGGAGAAAGCGATGAGAGTCCGTGCGATAGGGATGGCGATTGCGGTTTGCGCGGCGTTCGCCGCGGTGGCGGGGGGAGCGAATCCCCCCGGCGGGAGGGGACCGTTGGTCGAAAAGTACCTGCTACCGAACGGGCTGACGGTGGTGATCCGGCCGAACCCGTCGTCGCCCGTGGTGGCCGTGCAGGCGTGGGTCAAGGCGGGGAGCACCACGGAGCCGGGGGCCCGCGCGGGGATGTCCCACATCCTCGAGCACATGGCCTTCAAGGGGACGAAGCGCCGCGGTCCCGGCGAGATCGCGCGCGAGGTCGAGTCCGCGGGGGGCGAGATCAACGCCTACACCAGCTTCGACCAGACGGTCTACCACATCACCATCTCCGGCAGGTACCTCGAAAACGCCCTCGACATCCTCGCCGACACGCTGGGGAACTCGGTCTTCGACGCCTCCGAGCTCTCCCGGGAGCTCGAGGTGATCGTCGAGGAGGTCCGGATGAACGAGGACAACCCGGGCCGTGTCGTCTCCAAGGCGCTCTTCCGGGAGGCGTACGCGGTCCACCCTTACGGGCGCCCCGTCATCGGGTACGTGGACACCATCCGGAAGACCACCCGCGACGACCTCGTCTCCTACTTCCAGGCCCACTACGTCCCGGGGAACATGGTGCTGGTGATCGCCGGCGACGTGGACCCGAAGACGGCGCGTCCCCTGATCGAGAAGACGTTCGGCCAGCTGCCGTCGCGCCAGGTGGCGGTGGAGAAAATCCCGGCGGAGCCGCCGCAGGCCGGGACGCGCGTCGTCCTCAAGGAGAAGGACGCGCGGCGCGTCTATCTCGAGATGGGATTCCACGGACCCTCGATGCGGGACCCCGACGTGTACGCGTGGGATCTGCTGTCGATGATCCTCGGAAGCGGGGAGACGTCCCGGCTGGTCCACGCCGTGAAGGACCAGAAGGGGCTCGTCGACTCGGTGTACGCCTCCTCGTACACCCCCCGGGACCCGGGATTGCTGTTCGTGGGCGGAACCATCGCCCCGGACAAGGCGCGGGCCGCGCTGAAGGAGATGCTGCTCGAGACGTTCCGCCTCGCGGCCGCGCCGCCGGAAGGGCCGGAGCTGGCGCGCGCCAAGACGGCGACCGAGACCGACTTCCTCTATTCCCTGGAGTCCCAGGCCGCCCTCGCCCGCCACGTGGGGTTCTACGAGACCACTCTGAACGACGCCGCGTTCGAGCAGGTGTACCTGCAGAAGATCCGCGCCGTCACCGCCGCCGACATCCTGGCCGTCGGGAAGAAGTACCTTTCGCCCGGGAACCTGTCGGTGGCCGCCGTGCTCCCCTCCGGGCAGGGTGCCCTCCTTCCTCCGGAGGAGATCCGGAAGATCGCCGCGGAGGCGTACGCCGAGGCGACGGCGGCGCCGGCGAAGGCGGACGCGGGGAGCCGCGTGGTCAAGGAAGTCCTCCCCAACGGGATCCGGGTGATCGTACGGGAGAACCACGCCGTCCCCGTGGTGGCCGTGGAGGCGGGCTTCCTCGCCGGGACGCGCGGCGAGCCGAAGGAGAAGGGGGGCGTCTCCGGGATGACCGCCGCGATGCTGACGAAGGGGACGAAGCAGCGCACCGCCCGGGAGATCTCCGAGGCGGTGGAGAACATGGGGGCGTCCCTCAACGGCTACTCGGGGCGCAACTCCTTCGGGCTGCAGGGGAAGTTCCTCGGGCGAGACTTCGAGACGGGGTTCCGCCTCTTCGCGGAGTCGCTGCGGGAACCGTCTTTCCCCGCGGACGAGCTGGAGAAGAAGCGGCGTGAGGCGCTCGGGGGCCTGAAGCAGCAGAAGGACCAGCTGACCCAGTGGACCTTCCTCCTCTTCCTCGCCGCCCATTACGGGGAGCACCCGTACGGGAGGAATCCTTCCGGGACGGAGGAGTCGATCGGGGCGATGACGAGCGCGGACCTGAAAAGCTACTACGAGCGGTGGGCGGACCCGAGGAACATGGTGATCGCCGTATCCGGGGACATCGGGGCGGAGGAGGCCCTGGGCGCCGTCCGGAAGGCGTTCGGGGAATTCCCGCAGCGGCCGGGGTACGAACCGCTGGGGGCCATCCCGGTTCCGGATTTCCCGGGGATCCGGAAGACGGAGGAGCAGCGGGAGAAGCAGCAGGCCCACTTCGTCATCGGCTACCCCGGGGCCCGATTCACGGACCCCGACCGGTACGCGCTGGACGTGCTGGGGGCGGCCCTCGCCGGGATGGGGGGACGCCTGTTCGTCAACCTGCGGGACAAGAAGTCCCTGGCGTACTCCGTCACCTCCTTTTCCTCGGAGCAGGTGGACCCCGGCTTCTTCGCCTTCTACATGGGGACGAGCGCGGACAAGCTCGACGGCGCGGTAGCCGACACCCTGAAGGAGATCGGGGAGGTGAAGCGGTCCGGCATCACGCAGGAGGAGCTCGACCGGGCGAAGAAGTGGATGATCGGGAGCTACGAGATCGGGCTCCAGAGCAACTCCTCGTACGCCGACAAGATGGTGTACAACGAGCTGTACGGGGTGGGGTACGAGGAGACGTTCCGGGCGCCCCAGAAGATCGCGGCGGTCGCTCTGCCGGACGTCAACCGGCTCGCGGCTTCCGTCCTCGACACGGAGAAGTACGCCATCGCGATCTTGCGGGGGAAATAACCTGCCCCCCGGCGCCCGCCGCGGGGCGGGGCGCCTACGTTCTCCCGCGCACGAGCGGTATCAGCCGTTCCATGACTTCCCCGACCGGGACCGCCTGGAAGCAGGGGGGTACTGCCCCCGTGTCTCCGACGCAGGCCGAGATGTCGCATGAACAGCACCCCGGAACCCTGATGATCGTCTGGATGCTCGGCGACGAGGGGTACCAGGTCCGGGTCACGTGGTAGCCGATGACGATTCCCCGGGGTCCCACGGCCCCCGCCACGTGGGCAAGACCGCTGTCGTTGCCGACGAACGCGTCGGATGTTTTGATCAGGGCGGCCGATTGGCGGACGGAGAGCCTCCCGGCCACGATCGCCACGCCGTTTCCCGCCGGGAACGGGATGCCGTCCAGGAGACGGCGTTCCGCCGGGGAGCCGAGGACGACGACGCCGAACCCTTCGGCCCGGCAGCGCGACACCAGTTCGGAAAACGCCCGCAACCCCCAGGTCCGCCGCATGTCGGCTGCGAAAGGGGCGACGGCCACGACCGGCGCGGAGCCGGGGAAGAGATCCCCGCGCAATCGTTCCGCTTCGGCGACTTCGGCATCGAGAAGGTGCATTTCGACGGTGTTGCTGGCGACGGCCAGTCCGTCGAGCCGCAGGAGATCCAGGAAACGGTCCACGAGATTCTTTTCCAGGGGCTCGAACCAGTGTCGGGTCAGGAAGACGTGCCGGTGGTGCGAAGCGAAGCCGATCCTCTCCGGCGCCCCGGCCAGCAGGGCCGCGATCGCGTGGCGCGTCTTGGTGCTCAGGACGTAGATCCGGTCATACCGCTTTCCCCTGAGCCACGACAGATACGAGGCCTTCTGGACGACCGGGCGCTTCCCCCCGAACCGGAAACAGTCCATGTCCAGGACGAAGCAGTCCCGGAGATAGGGGTTCTCCCTCAGCAGCTCCACTCCCGCCTGGCTCGACGCCGCGAAATCCATCGCGGCCGCGGGGAAATTCTGTGCGAGGTTCCGGACGAACGGAGTGGCGATGATATGGTCGCCCACCCCGTTCCCCCCGAATCCTATGACCAGTATCGCCCCGGGGTTCCGCATGTCCGTCGCCATCCCGGAAATCGCCGCCTGCGGTGCGCTATTTCGGAGGCGGGGCCGGGGGCAGCTTTTTCAGGTTCTCGAGCTGGGTCGTCGCGGTCCGGATGGATTTCGCCGCCTCCTCGTTTCCCGGGTCGTAGGCGAGGATCGTCTTCCAGTCGGCGATGGCGGCCTCGATGTTCCCTTTCCGGTAGTCCAGAAGCCCCTTCTCCATCAGCCCCGCGGTGAGCCGGTCGAGCTGCCCCTGCACGTCTGCCCGGGTGAACGGATACCCCTTCGGCTTCGCCGCGGGGTGGTTCATGTAGCGGAGCGTGCCCGCCCATCGCTTCCCCGCGTCTTCCAGCTTCCCCTGCGCGTACGCCGCGTCCCCGTTCTTCTTCAGCGCGAGGAGCGCCCCGTCGAACTCCTGGGATACCCCGGGGTGGCCGGGCTTCTCTTTCCAGGCGACGGAGAAGAGCTCCAGGGCGCGCTCCGGGCCTCCCTCGCGGAGGGCCGCCATCCCGTCGGCAAACGCCTTGTCCGCCCCGTCGCCCGCGGGGGCCTTCAGGGGTTCCACGGAAGTCGAGGTGGGGAACGGCTCCGCAGGGGGCGCGGGAGACGTCGCCGGGGGCGCGGGGGGTGGGGAGGGTTTTCCCGCGGCGCATGCGGAAAACAGCGCGACGACCAGGAAGATCGGAAGCCTCCGTCGCCTCAAAGCGCCATGCTCTTCAACGTGGCCTCGTCCATCGGCGGGAGCTCGCGGACCATCTCCGCGAATTCGTGGGCCAGTTCCGGCGAGAACTGGATCCCCCGGAAGCGCAGGATCTCCTCCAGGGCCTTATCGGTCGAAAGCGCCTCCCGGTACGGCCGGTCGGTGGTCATCGCGTCGAAGGCGTCGGCCAGGGCGATGATCTGCGCGTGCAGCGGGATTTCCGCCCCTTTCTTCCCGTCGGGGTATCCGTCCCCGTTGTACCACTCGTGGTGCGACCGCACCACCGGGATGTACCGGTGGAGGAAGGGGGCCATCCGGAGGATGTCCGTCCCGTCCGCGGGGTGGCTCCGCATCTGCTCCACCTCGGAGCGGGTGAGGCGATCCTCCTTCAGGAGCACGTCGTCCGGGGTCTGGATCTTCCCGAGGTCGTGGAAGATCGCCGCGCGCTCCAGGTGCATCAGTTCCTCCTCCTCCATCCCGAGCCGCCGCCCCAGCTCGCAGGAGAGCTTCGCCACGCGGGTGGAGTGGCCCAGCGTGTACGGGTCGCGTGCGTCCAGCGACGCGGCGATCACGCGGACCATGCTGATGTACGCCTCCTCCAGCTGCCGGGCCTGCTCCCGGAGCCCGGCCTTCTGGGCGAGGATCGTCTCCGCCATCCGGTTGAAATTCCGGGTGAGATCGCCCAGTTCGTCGGAGAATTGCACCGGGATGGGATGGAACGACTCCGCAGTCCCCAGGGAGAGGACCGCCTCGTGGAGACGCTTCACCGGCGTGGTGATGAGGGAGGCGAGCACGAGGGTCCCGAAGAACGCGATCCCCAGGATCACGGCGGCGGTGGCGACGATCCGGCGGCGGAAGGAGCGCTGGGCCTGCGTGAACCCCTCCGTGGAGAGGGCGAGTGCGACGGTTCCCACGCGCTTCCCTGCGAAGGCGATCGGGGTCGTGTATTCGATGAGCTTCCTGCCCCCCCGCGTCACCTCGTCCGCCCGGGTCTCCGCGAAAGTCCCTTTCGGGCTCAGCGATTCCGGGGGCGGAAAGATTTTCCCGTGCTCGGAGATCTGGTCGTGCGCCACCACGACGTCGGAAACGTCCCGGATGGCGACGAAGACGATGTCCGGTGCGCTCGCCCGGGTTTCCGCGGCCAGCCGGTCCAGCGCCAGCCGGTCGCCGGACAGGAGGGAGTAGCCGGCGGAGAGGGCCACCACGCGCGAGATCGCGGCGCCGCGCTGCAGCAGGTCGCGACGCAGGGCGAACTCCGTGACCTCCGTGACGGCGTACGCCACGGTCACGATGAGGAGGAATACGAGGGGGAGCAGGAACCCGAACAGCTTCATCCGGATCCCGGGGGAATACCTCCCCCTATCCCCCCCTTCCCGCACGGGGGTGTCCGATCCGCTCATGGCAAGACTATATTATATGAAAGCCGCAGGGGGAACGGTTCGGTTGAAGAATCGCCAACCTCCTGCCGTATATAGGGTGACTACGGAAGGGGAGGTGCAAAATGCGGTGTTTCCGGTCGGTCGTCGGTTTCCTCCTCGCGGCCGCGGCGGTGCTCGCCGTCCCGGGCCTCGCGCGGCCGGAGGTGAACGTCAACATCAACATCGGTCCGCCCCCGATCGTGGTGGCGGAGCCGCCGGCGGTGGTGGCGATCCCCCAGACCCGGATCTGGTTCGCCCCGGACCCCCACGTGGAGGTCTTCTTCTACGGCGGGTACTGGTGGTCCCCCCGCGGGCCCCAGTGGTACCGTTCGAGGGCGTACAACGGGCCGTGGGCCGTCGTGGAGACGTACCGGGTCCCCAAGGCGGTGATCTACGTCCCCCGCGACTACCGGGCGCGGTACGGGCATGAACAGCACGTCCCGTACGGCCAGTGGAAAAAGGACCACGAGAAGTGGGACAAGGAGAACCGGAAGTCCCACAAGAAGTGGGAGAAGGAGCGCGAGAAGCAGTGGAAGCAGGAGCAGAAGAGGGAGAAGCAGGAGAAGCACGGGAACAACGGGAAGAACGGGAAGAGCGGCAAGGGGCACGGCGGTTAGACGAGCCGGCGCAGCACCTCGTTCGACACGAACCAGAACTTCTCCGGGAGCCGTAGCCGGTCCCCTTCCCGGAGCAGCGATCCGGAATCCGAGAGCCTGCCCACGGCCTCCCGCAGCTCCCCGGGCGGGGGGCCGTACCGTTTCTCCCCCTCCGCGAGGGACACTCCCTCCGCGAGGCGCAGGCCGAAGATGAGGAACTCCTTCCAGGCGTCCTCCCGCCCGCTCGCCGTGGGGTCCGTCCAGGGGAGCCGCCCTTCCCGCAAACGCCGGGCGTACTCCGTCAGGGACGGGGGGTTCGCCGTGCGGATCCCGAGGGGAGCGGCCTCTCCCGGGAAGAGCAGGCCGTGGGCCGAGGGGCCCAGCCCGAGGTACCCTTCCCGCTCCCAATATTTCCTGTTGTGCCGGCACTCCTTCCCCGGCCGGGAGAAGTTGGAGATCTCGTAATGGCGGTACCCCGCCGCCGCGAGGGTCTCCCGGGCCGATTCGTACATCCCTGCGACTTCCTCGTCGGGGGGGAGCGTGGATTCCCCGCGGGAGATGGCCGCGTGGACGGGGGTCCCGGGTTCGGGGGAGAGGGCGTAGGCCGAGATGTGATCGGGGAGGAACGTCACGGCCCGGTCCAGGTCCGAACGCCAATCCTCCACGGACTGCCCCGGGTTCCCGAAGATCAGGTCGAACCCCGCGGAGTCGAAGCGGGCCTTCCGGGCGTCCCGGTACGCCGTACGCACCTCCTCGACCGTGTGGATGCGCCCCAGCGCGGTGAGCGTCCCGGGGTGAAACGACTGGACGCCGATCGAGAGCCGGGTGAACCCCCCTTCCCGCAACCGGGAGAGTTCCGTGGCGGACACCGTCCCGGGGTTCGCCTCGACGGAGATCTCCGAACCGTCCGCCACGGGAAAACGGTCGCGCAGGAGGGCGAGGAGCCGGACCAGCCGCTCCGCGCCGAGGACGGTGGGCGTGCCGCCGCCGAGGTAGACCGTGTCGGACGGTTCCCGCGCGGCCGCCGGGAATTCCCGGGCGGC
>DASWBR010000252.1:0-1652 GCA_036390495.1 Candidatus Deferrimicrobiaceae bacterium
GCGACGGGGAAGTGGAGCTTGCGCATCAGGTAGCCGATCCCCCCGAACAGGAGCGCGACCCAGACGTCGAACAGCATGAACCGGATGCTGTACGCGCCCACGACCGAGCAGAGGACGATGAGCGGCCCGAGGATGGGGAACGGGATGAGGGCGATCCGGGCCCAGAAGCCCACCAGCGGCAGGTTGAGGATGAGCAATATCACGTTGCCGATGTACATGCTGGCGATGACCGCCCAGACGAACTTCGGGTTCGTCTGGAAGAGCATCGGCCCCGGCTGGAGGCCGTACATCATGAGCCCGCCCAGGAGCACGGCGAGCGCGGGGCCGGTCGGGAGCCCGAAGGCGAACAGGGGGACGAATCCGCCGCTCGACGTGGCGTTGTTCGCCCCCTCCGGGGCCGCGACCCCCTCGATCGCCCCCTTGCCGAACCGCTCCGGGGTCCTGGAGACGCGCTTCTCCACGTCGTAGGCGATGAAGGTGGTCACCGCGGGGGCGCACCCCGGCAGCAAGCCAAGGAAGAAGCCGATGCCGGAGGAACGGACCATGGTCCCCGTGCACTGCCGGATCTCCGCCCAGGTCGGCATCCATCCCTTGAACTTCAACCCGTAGATATGGGCGGCCGCCTGCTCCGCGTTGATCATGACCTCGCTGATGGCGAAAAGCCCGATGATGACGCTGATGAAGTTGATCCCGGCCATGAGGTCGACCCACCCGAACGTGAGGCGGGAAGCGCCCGTGAGGGGATTCTGCCCGATGAGGGCGGCGAGGAGCCCGAGGGACATGGCGATGAGCCCCTTCAGGAGCGCGCGGCCGGAGAGGCTGATCACGAGGCTCAAGCCCATGAACATGAGGGCGAAATATTCCGGCGGCCCGAAGGCGAGGGCGACGTTCGCGAGGAGGGGCGCGAAGAAGGTGAGGCCCACGAGCCCCAGGGTGCCCGCGACGAAGGACGAGATGGCCGAGATGCCGAGGGCGGCGCCCGCCCGGCCCTGTTTGGCCATCTCGTACCCGTCGATCGCCGTCGGGACGGAGGACGCCTCACCCGGGATGTTGACCACGATGGCGGTCGTGGAGCCGCCGTACATGGCGCCGTAGTAGATCGCCGCCATCATGATGATCCCGGAGGTCGCCGGGATCATCGTGGTGATGGGAAGCAGGATGGCGATCCCGGCGGAAGGTCCGATTCCCGGCAGGACGCCGATCAGCGTGCCGATGAGGCAACCGACCAGCGCCCAGAGGAGATTCGACCAGGTGAGCGCTTCGGCGAATCCCTGGAGGAGGAGGTCCCAGGAGAACAGCACGGTTTTCCCTATCGCTCCAGCGGGCCCAGGGGGAAGGCCAGCCCCAGGAGCCGGATGAAGAGGTAATACACGACCAGGGCGGAGCCCGCCCCGGTGAGGAGGGCGGCGAGGAGCCGCTTCCGGTCCATGTACCAGATCGCCGAGGCGACGTACAGGGCCGTGGCGATCGGCATCCCGAGCGTGCCGATGAGGGCGGCGTAGAGGGCCAGCAGCAGGAGGTTCACGGCGATCCGCACCCACCCCTCCCGCCCGGGCCACTGGATCTCCACGTCCTCCCCGCGGTATCGCCACGACCGGACGGCGAGGGCCACCCCGCCGGCCAGCGTCATGATGCCGACGACGTAGGGGAGG
>DASWBR010000253.1:0-12722 GCA_036390495.1 Candidatus Deferrimicrobiaceae bacterium
AGCCCCCGGCGGATCAGGTGGTGGTGGAGCCCGGCGGTGGCCAGGAGCGACGGGATCGGCGCCCGGCTCGCGTTCATGTTCCGGTCCGTGAGGACGAGCAGCGTCGCGCCCTCGCGGATCGCCTTGTCCGCCTGGACGAAGAGCCGCGCGAGCGCGGTCTCCAGCGCCTTCCCGTCCCCGTCGGCCGGGAAGAGGATGTCCAGCTCCACCGCGGCCAGGTCCGGGTGGGACGCGTTGCGCAGCCGCAGCATGTCCTCGGGGGTCAGGATCGGCTGGATGAGCTTGAGCATCCTGCAATGTTCGGGCGTCTCGTCGAGGAGGTTGCGCTCCCGCCCGACGAACGCGTTGAGCGACATCACCAGCTCCTCGCGAAGCGGGTCGATGGGCGGGTTCGTCACCTGGGCGAAGAGCTGCTTGAAGTAGGCGAAGAGGATCTGCGGGCGGTCCGACAGGACCGCCAGCGCCGCGTCGTCCCCCATCGAGCCCACCGGCTCCTGTCCCTGGGAGGCCATCGGGGAGATGATGAGCTTGACCTCCTCCTCCGTGTACCCGAAGGCGTGCTGCTTGCGGCGCAGCGTCTCGGGGTCCTCCGGCGGGATCTCCGAGGGGACGAACAGCCCCCTGAGCTCGATCTTGTTTTCCCGGACCCACTTCCGGTACGGCTTCCGGCGGGAGATCGCCGCCTTGATCTCGTGGTCCGGCACGATCCGCTTCTGCTTCAGGTCCAGCAGGAGCATCTTCCCCGGCTGCAGCCGGCCGCGCCGGATGATCCGGTCCGGCGGGAAGTCGATCACGCCGGTCTCCGACGCCAGGACGATCATCCCGTCGCGGGTAACGGTGTAGCGGGCGGGGCGAAGGCCGTTGCGGTCGAGGGTGGCGCCCAGGTACCGGCCGTCGCAGAACACCATCGCCGCCGGCCCGTCCCACGGTTCCATGATCGCGGAGTGGTACTCGTAGAAGGACCGCTTGTCCTCGCTCATCTGGAACTTGGGGCCCCACGCCTCGGGGATCATCATCATCACGGCGTGGGGGAGCGACCGCCCCGCCATGAGCAGCAGTTCCAGGGCGTTGTCGAAGATGGCGGAGTCGCTCCCCGTCTCGATGATCACGGGCCGGATCTTCCGGATGTCGTCCCCGAACAGGGGGGAGGAGATGTTCGCCTCGCGCGCCCGCATCCGGTTGATGTTCCCCCGGAGCGTGTTGATCTCCCCGTTGTGGGCCGCGATGCGGAAGGGGTGGGCCAGGTGCCACGTGGGCAGCGTGTTCGTGCTGTACCGCTGGTGGACCACCGCGAAGGGGCTCATGAAGAGCTCGTTCCGGAGGTCCGGGTAGAACTGCGGGAGCTGGCTGCCGGTCAGCAGACCCTTGTAGACGATGGTGCGGCTGGAGAGGCTGGGCACGTAGAACTGGCTGGCGTCCGGCCCCGTCCAAGAAGAGATCTCCTTCTCCACAAGTCGGCGGATGACGTAGAGCTTCCGTTCGAATGCGTCCCCCTCGTGCTTCCCCCGGGAGAGGAAGACCTGCCGGATCCGGGGACGGGTGGAGCCGGCCAGGTCCCCGAGGACGGACGGGTCGACCGGCACTTCCCGCCACCCCAGCACGGGGCACCCTTCCGCGGCGGCCGTCCGCTCCAGCGTTTCCGAACACCGGTCGGCGAGCGCCTCATCCATGGGGAGGAAAACCGAGCCGGCGGCGTATTCCCCCCGCGGCGGAAGGTACAGGCCGGTGCTGGGGCACACCTGCCGGAAGAAGGTGTCGGGAATATCGAACAGGATCCCTGCGCCGTCGCCGGTGGACTTGTCGCCGCCCATCGCGCCCCGGTGCTCGAGGTTGACCAGGATCTGGATCCCCTTCTGCACGACGATGTGCTGGGAGACGCCGTCGATCCGGGCGACGAACCCGACGCCGCAGCTGTCGTGCTCGTTCTTCGGGTCGTACAGGCCGGTCGGGCCGAGGACGCCCGCGGCGTTAATGTGAAACGGAGAGCCGGTCTTTTCCATGTCGTCCACCCTCGCGATGCGCTTGTTTCGGACGGAAACCTATATTATGACACGGTAAATCCCCATCCTGGCAAGGAAAGGAGAATCGATGGGAGAGAGAGGGCCCGCCCGCTGCCCCTGGGCGGCGGGGGACGACCCGCTGATGACACGGTACCACGACGAGGAGTGGGGTGTCCCCGTTCGGAACGACGTCCACCTGTTCGAGTTCCTCGTCCTGGAGGGTGCCCAGGCGGGTCTTTCCTGGCGGACGATCCTCCACCGCCGGGAGGGGTACCGCAAGGCGTTCTCCGGTTTCCGCCCCGAGGCGGTCGCCCGGTACGGAGAACGGGACGTCGCGCGCCTCCTCGCCGACCCCGGGATCGTCCGAAACCGGCGGAAGGTCGAGGCGGCGATCGGGAACGCCCGCGCCTTCCTCACCGTCCGGCAGGAGTTGGGCTCCTTCCCGGATTTCCTGTGGGGGTTGGTGGGCGGGAAGCCGGTGGTGAACCGGTGGCGGACGATGGGGGAACTCCCCGCCTTCACGCCGGCGTCCGTGGCGATGAGCCGGGAACTTGCGCGGCGGGGGTTCCGTTTCGTCGGTCCCACCATCTGCTACGCCCTGATGCAGGCCGTCGGGATGGTGAACGACCACCTCGTCTCCTGCTTCCGCCACCGGGAGATCTCCCGGGCGCGGTGACGGAGGCCGCCGGCCCGAAACCCGACCGGGGACGGCGGACTCCAAGGAAAGAAACCGGGCACGGGGGGAAAGCCGGCCCGGCAAGATCCGGGGAGGTGAGGGTATGAAAGCGCTGGTGCTCTATTACTCGATGTACGGACATGTCTACCGGATGGCGGAGGCCGTCGCGGAGGGGATCCGGGAGGTGCCGGGAACGGAAGTAGCCCTCCGGCGCGTACCCGAGACGCTGACTCCGGAGGTACTCGGGAAGATGGGGGCGACCGCCGCGCAGGAAGCGATGGCACACGTGCCGGTCTGCAAGGTGGACGAGCTCCCCGCATACGACGCCATATTCCTTGGGACCCCTACGCGGTACGGGGGGATGTGCGGACAGATGCGGCAGTTCCTCGACGCCACCGGGCAGCTCTGGGCGAAAGGCGCCCTCGTGGGGAAGGTCGGCAGCGCCTTCACGAGCACCGCCACCCAGCACGGGGGACAGGAGGCGACCCTGCTCTCCATCCACGTGACCCTGCTCCACCACGGCATGGTCGTCGTGGGTCTCCCGTACGCATTCCACGGGCAGATGCGGATCGACGAGGTGACGGGGGGCTCCCCGTACGGCGCCACCACGATCGCGGGAACGAAAGGGGAGCGGAGCCCTTCGGAGAACGAGCTGGCCGGAGCGCGTTACCAGGGAAAGCACGTCGCGTCCATCGCGGCGAAGCTGTCCCGGTAGAAGGGGGATCGATGGGGACGGACCCGAACGCCGGGAAACCGGCGGACCCGAAGGAGCTGGTCAGCATCCCGCGGCTCGTGGCGGCCTACTACACGGGGAGGCCCGACGCCGCCAATCACGCGCAGCGCGTGGCGTTCGGCACCTCCGGGCACCGGGGCTCCTCCCTTTCGCTGTCGTTCAACGAAGCGCACATCCTCGCGATCACGCAGGCGATCTGCGAGCACCGGGCGAAGGAGGGCGCGACCGGTCCGCTCTTCCTCGGCATGGACACCCACGCCCTGTCCGAGCCGGCGTTCCGCACAGCCCTGGAGGTCCTGGCCGGGAACGGCGTGACGACGATGGTGGATCGCGCCGGCGGCTACACCCCCACCCCGGCGGTTTCCCACGCCATCCTGGAGCACAACCGCGGGCGGAAGGAGGGGTTCGCGGACGGCATCGTGATCACCCCGTCCCACAACCCCCCGGAGGACGGCGGTTTCAAGTACAACCCCCCGCACGGCGGGCCGGCGGACACCGCCGTCACGCGGGAGATCGAGGACCGGGCGAACGGCATCCTCGTGTCGGGGCCGGGGGAGGTGCGCCGCGTGCCGTTCGGGCGCGCCTTCGCGGCGGGCACCACGCGCCATTTCGATTACACGGGCGCCTTCGTGGCCGGCCTCGGCTCGATCCTCGACATGGAGGCGATCCGCGGGGCGGGGGTCCGCATCGGCGTCGATCCGCTGGGCGGTTCCGCCGTCGGGTACTGGGGTCCCGTGGCGGAGAGATACGGGCTCCAGCTCACCGTGGTGAACGACGACGTCGACCCGACCTTCCGGTTCATGACCCGGGACTGGGACGGGAAGATCCGCATGGATTGCTCCTCCCCCCACGCGATGGCGGGCCTGATCGCGTTGCGGGACCGGTTCGATGTCGCCTTCGGCAACGACACGGACAGCGACCGGCACGGCATCGTGACGCGGGGTGCGGGGCTTCTGAACCCGAACCACTACCTGTCCGTCGCGATCGACTACCTGTTCCGCCGCCGGCCGGGGTGGAAGAGCGGCGCGGGGGTGGGGAAGACGATCGTGAGCAGCGGGATGATCGACCGCGTGACGGCCCGCCTCTCGCGTCCGCTCCACGAGGTCCCCGTGGGGTTCAAATGGTTCGTCCAGGGGCTCCTCGACGGGACGCTGGGGTTCGCCGGGGAGGAGAGCGCGGGCGCCTCGTTCCTCCGGAAGGACGGGACGGCGTGGAGCACGGACAAGGACGGGCTGATCCTGGGCCTCCTCGCGGCGGAGATGATGGCGACCACCGGGCGCGACCCGGGGGAACTGTACGGGGAACTGACGCGGGAGTTCGGGGCCCCGGCGTACGAACGGGTCGACGCCCCCGCGACGAAGGCCCAGAAGGCGGCGCTCTCGAAGCTCTCCCCCGGCCAGGTGACCATGAGGACGCTGGCGGGCGAACGGATCGAGGAGATGCTGACCGCGGCCCCGGCGAACGGCGCCCCCATCGGCGGGCTGAAGGTGGTCACCGCGAACGGCTGGTTCGCAGCGCGCCCCTCGGGGACGGAGGACGTCTACAAGCTGTACGCGGAGAGTTTCCTCGGGCAGGACCACCTTCGGCGGATCCAGGAGGAGGCGCGGGAGCTGGTCTCCCGGGTGTTGGCGAACGCGTAGCGGTCCCGCGGGTTACGGTGGCGGAAACCGGTGTACCGCCGGGGAGGCTGCGGGCGACCAGGTTCCCTTTTCCCGGTTGTTCCCGTCCGAGAAGGCGAGGTAGCTGTATTTCCCGTAGTGCGGGATCTTCCGCCCCGCCGCGCTCGCGGCGGACGGCGAGAGGGGGAGGAACACGGCGGCGACGCGCCCCGGCGACGAAGGGTGGGGCACCACGGCGAAGAGGGCGTCCCCCGGAGCGGAGTACGTCGTCCCGTTCAACGTGAATTCCCCGGGGGAGAGGCGCAGGCCGGCCGGCATCGCCGCGGGGAGGTATCCGTTTCCCGCCGGGACGCCGATGTAGAGTACGTCACGGCCCGCGATGGCGCCGGGGGGGGCCTCCTCCTCCCGCAACAGCGGCAGACGCACCCGGCCCATGGCCTCGAGGAGGATCCGGGCCGCCTCCGCCGTCTCCCGCGGGACGCCGCCCGCCACCACGACCGCGAGTCCGGTCGCCCCGCGGATCCCGTTGACCGTCGGCGGGATCTCGGCCGGATCGAGCCTCCGGAAGAGGTCCACGTCGGGGTCGAGAAGGAGCGCGGTCGGAGCGTCCCCTGTCGCGATCGAGAACGGCGCCGCCGCCCCCGCGAGGGGAACCGCGACGTCCACGGACTTTCCCGCGGTCTCGAGGCGCAGCGGGACCTTCAGGGTGTAACGCGGTTTCTGCTGGGTCACCCGCCCCGTCACCTTCCAGCCGCTCCCGTCCCGCTCCGCCCGCACCCCGGACAACGCCAGGACCGGGGCCCCGGCCTTCCCGGTCCATTCCCGGAAGAAGGGGCCCATGTCCCTGCCTGCCGAGGCGCCGATCTCCCGCGCGAAGTTGTCCCACGAGGCGGGTAGGAACATCCGCTCCCGCGCGACGGCGCGCAACCCTTCCCAGAACGCCTCCTCGCCCGCCTCCTTCCTCGCCATGTGGAAGATCATCGCCGCCTTCCCGTACCCCACGGCCTGCGTCGCCGGATTCACCCGGCCGGTGAACCGCTCCACGGGGAAATCGCTGCCGGGGGGGACGAGCGTGGCGTAGTCCCGGAGGATCTTCAGCCGGTACTCCACCCCTTCCGCCGCCGAGGAGCGCTCCTTGTACAGGTGGTCGGCGACGTACGTCGTCAGCCCCTCGGACCAGTTCCCCCCGCGGGAGTCCACGAAGACCCCGTTCCCCCACCAGGAGTGGGCGACCTCGTGTCCCAGGCTCGTGTCGACGATGAACGGGAGAGCCACCACCGTGCTGCCGAGCAGTGTCCACGAGGGGAAGCCGTATCCGGTCGGAAAGAAATTCTCCACGACGGCGAACTTCCCGAACGGGTAGGGGCCGAGCAGCTTTTCGTACAGGAGGATGTAACGCTCCGCGGCGTCGAGGTATTTCCCGGAAAGAGGATCGCTCCCCGGGAAGAAGTAGGTGGAGATCAGGATATTGTCGAGCACCCGGTCCCGGACGACGTACCGGCCGGCGGAAAGGGAGAGGCCGCGCATGGAATGGGGCGCCTCCCACTCGGAGACCGTCCGGCCTCCCGAGGTTTCCCGACGGAGCCGCTTCCCCCCCGTCACGGCTTCGTACCCTTCCGGCGCCTCGACCCGGACGCGGAATAGGGAGT
The DNA here is from genome assembly GCA_036390495.1 of Candidatus Deferrimicrobiaceae bacterium. Lineage (GTDB taxonomy): Bacteria > Desulfobacterota > Deferrimicrobia > Deferrimicrobiales > Deferrimicrobiaceae > JAGGAJ01. The sequence goes on from DASWBR010000253.1 coordinate 6,678, forward strand.
TCGTTCCCGGGACCTCCGGGTACCAGTCGGCATTGTCGCCCAGGAAGATCCCCTCCGGGGAGATCGTTCCCGTCACGCCGAAGGAAGGGTCCTCCGTGTTCACCGGGTCCGCGGGAGGCCTGTCACGGAACGTACCTTCGTACGAGACCCGCACCGCGCGCGACTTTCCGGCCTCCCCGGTCTTCCCCGACAGCACCAGGTGGCGGCCCTCCCGGGAGAACGGGACCTCCTTCCCGTCCACGGTGACCGACGTCACGCGGGCGTTCGCGGAGAGGGAGAGTTTCGGCACGCCGCCGTCGCCAGGGGGGAGCGTCAGGGTGTCTTCGGCCCGGAGCCTCCCTTCGTCCGGGTACAGGACGACGGCGAGGTCGTGGCGGACGTTGTCGATCACCCCGTTCGCCGTCTTCGAGGGCCAGGCGAGGAACAGGGCGATGAGGAGGGCGAGGATCACGTGCTGTCCCCTCTCGAGGCGTTCCGGCGGGAAGTCGCGAACCTTCCCGGCGTTAGACTCTCCGGGGCTGGGCACCGATTCGAGGTTTCGCCTCGGTCCCGGGTGCAGAAATGTATACTGAAATGCGATGGCAACCGCATCCCTGCCTCCGCGAGGTGAAACGATGACCACCGGACGTACCCGCCGCCCGCCGTTTCCGGTTCCCCTGTCCGGGCTCCTCGCCGCGGCCCTGCTCGCGGCGTTCGTCCCGCACGCGGAGGCCGCCGCGCTGGACAACGACTTCAACGACCCGAAGCGGTGCGCCGCGTGCCACCCGGACATCTTCTCCCAGTGGGAGGGGTCCCTCCACTCCCAGGCGGCGGAGGACGGGATCTTCCGGAAATTCTTCGAGATGGTGGTCGCGGAGGTCGGTCCTCCCGCGGTGGAGTTCTGCATGAAGTGCCACTCCCCGGTCGGCGTCCAGCGGGGCGAGGTCAACCCCCCGACGGGGGAGAGGCTCGGCCCGATCGCGCTCAAGGGCGTGTTCTGCGACTTCTGCCACACCGTGACGCCGAAGGGGATCGGGAACGCGGCGTTCGAGACGACCTTCTCCGCCACGAAGCGGGGGCCGTTCGACAACGCCGTCTCCCCGGCGCACGACACGAGAACCGACGTCCGGTACACGCGCTCGGAGTTCTGCGGGATGTGCCACAACGTGACGCACCCGATCTCGGGGCGGCCGATCGAGCGGACGTACGAGGAGTGGAGGGAGTCGCCGTACAACACCGGGGACCCGGCCACGACGACCCAGTGCCAGGATTGCCACATGCGGCAGACGCCGGGGAACGCGGGAACGGGGGCGACCGGCAGGAAGGACAACCCGGGGAAGGCCGCCGTCATGGGGCCCGAGCGGCCGCACGTCTGGACCCACTATTTCGTCGGGGGGAACGCCCTCTACCCGGATCGGCCGAACGCGGACCGTCGCCGGGCGATGGCCGGGGAGCGTCTGCGGAACGCCGCGAAGCTCGAGATCCTGCCCGAGGAGGCGCCGGGGGCGCCGGGTGACCTCGCCTCCTTCCGCGTCCGGGTCCACAACTCGGGGGCGGGGCACAAGCTTCCGACGGGGCTCTCCGAGGTCCGGGAGATGTGGCTGGACGTGACCGTCACGGACGGGGCGGGGAAGGTGCTTCTCCGGTCCGGAGAGGTCGGGGAAGGGGGCGGGATCGACCCCACGGCGGCGATCTTCAAGACGTTCCTCGGGATCGGGAAGACGAACGTCAAGCTCGCGTGCTGTTTCTTCGCCATCGGGGAGCGGAACCGGATCCTCTCCGCGGAGCGGATCACGCGCGACCGGCGGATCCTGCCGAAAGGGTACGACGAGGAGAAGTACGCGTTCCGCGTGCCGGAAGGGGCGGTGTTCCCGATCCGGGTGGACGCGAGATTGAACTACCGGTCGATGTCCCAGGCATTCGCGAACATCTTCTACCCGGACGGGTCGGTGGCCGTGCCGGTGATCCGGATGGCGGAAAGCGGGTACGCGTTCGAAAAGCCGGCGGCGAAGCCCGCGGCGGCGAGGTAGGGCGGCGGATGCCGGGGGAGCGAGCCACCGTCGTCTGGCTCCGGCGGGACCTCCGGCTTTCGGACAACCCGGCCCTGTCCGCGGCGGTCGCGCGCGGAGGGCCGGTCGTCGTCGCGTGGGTGCACGCCCCGGGGGAGGAAGGGGAGTCGGCCCCGGGCGGCGCGGCCCGGGTCTTCCTTCACGGCACCCTCCTGGCCCTCTCGGACGCGCTGTCGGCGCGCGGCGGCAGTCTCGTCCTGCGGCGCGGGCCGACGATCAAGGCGCTGATCGATCTCGCCCGGGAATCGGGGGCGGACGCGATTTTCGCCAACAAGGTGTGGGATCCCCCGTTCCTCGCGCGGGACGAGCGGGCCGTCGCGGCCCTGCGGGCGAACGGCTTCGAGGCGAAGTTGTTCGGCGACGGCGTCCTCTTCCCGCCCGATGCGGTCCGCGCGGCCAGGGGAGGCCCGTTCCGCGTCTTCACCCCGTTCTGGCGGCGGGTCGCGTCGATGCCCGATCCGGAGGACCCCCTTCCCGCGCCGGGACGGATCCCGTCTCCGCCGTCGCCCCTTCCCACCTGGCCCCTGTCCGAACTGCGGCTCCTCCCCGCCGTCCGCTGGGACGAGGGGTTCCGGGCCGCCTGGGACCCGGGCGAGGAGGGGGCGCGGGACCGGCTCTCCCGCTTCCTCGACGGCGCGGTGGCGACGTACTCCAGGGACCGCGACCGGCCCGACCTCGACGGCACGTCGCGCCTCTCGCCGTACCTCCACTTCGGGTGCGTCAGTGCCCGCCAGGCGTGGCGCGCCGTCCGGGCGCGCGCCGCGGCGGACAGCGCACCCGGAACCGCCCAGGGAGCGGAGGCGTTCCTGCGCCAGCTCGCGTGGCGGGAGTTCGCCCACCACCTCCTGTTCCACTTCCCGGAAACGGCCCACGCGCCGCTGCGCCCGGAGTTCGAGGCCTTCCCCTGGAGGGACGACCCGGACTCCCTCGTGGCGTGGCAGAAAGGCCTCACCGGATACCCGCTGGTGGACGCGGGGATGCGGCAGCTGTGGGCCACCGGGTGGATGCACAACCGCGTCCGGATGGTCGTCGCCTCGTTCCTCGTGAAACACCTGCTCCTTCCCTGGCAGAAAGGTGCCGCGTGGTTCCTGGACACCCTGGTCGACGCGGACCTCGCGAACAACGCGTTCGGCTGGCAGTGGACCGCCGGGTGCGGCGCGGACGCCGCGCCCTGGTTCCGGATCTTCAACCCGGTCCTCCAGGGAGAGAAATTCGACCCGCGGGGCGATTACGTCCGGAAGTGGGTCCCCGAACTGGGCCGGCTTCCCGCCCGCTGGATCCACCGGCCGTGGGATGCCCCCGCGAAGACCCTTTCGGAGGCAGGCGTTGCGCCGGGAAAGAGTTACCCGCGTCCGGTTGTCGACCACGCCGCCGCGCGCGCGCGAGCCCTCGCCGCACTGTCTGCCGTCCGGGGGCGTCCCTGCTGACAGGTCCACGCCCCTCGATCCCATCCCGCGGGAAACGGGCGCGCCGCCGGAACCCGGAACTGCCCCGATTCATCGCATGACCGGGGGAAAAGATGATTCCCGGTTACCGGAGGGGGTGGTCGATGGGATGGGTTCCTTCCGAGGCGAGGCCTCCCGGACGTCCGTTTCGCCGGATGGCGGTGGCAGCGTGGTTCCTTGCGATCCTTGCCGCGGCCGGATGCGGGGGGGGGAATCCGTCCAGCCCGTCGCCGGGATCCGTTCCCGCGCTGTCGGTGACGCCGGGGAGTCTTTCGTTCACGGCCCAGGCAGGCGGCGGGAACCCGGTTTCCCGGTCGATTTCGGTTTCGAACTCGGCCGGCGGCGCGCTTTCCTGGGCTGCGTCCGATAACGCAACCTGGCTTTCGGTGACCCCCGCGAACGGCGACGCGCCCTCCACGCTGACGGTGAGCGTCGACATCGCGGGACTGTCGGCCGGGACTTACGACGGGGCGGTCACAATCGTTTCGTCGGGAGCAGCCGGCTCGCCCGGGATTATTCCGGTCACCCTCGCGGTCGTCCCCACGGTCTGGCCGCAGGTCTCCCTGGAAACGGTGGCGACCGGTTTCGCGCAGCCGGTGCACGTCACCCATTCCGGAGACGGATCCGGCCGGCTCTTCGTGGTGGAGCAGGCGGGCAGGATCCGGATCCTAGACAACGGGGTGGTATTGCCGATCCCATTCCTGGATATCGCATCCCGCGTAGCCTCTGCCGGCGAGCAGGGACTGTTGAGCGTCGCCTTCCCACCCGGGTATCCCGACAAGAGGTATTTCTACGTGTACTACACGCCGGTCCCCGGCGACAACACTGTGGTCGCCCGATACCGTGTCACTGCGGACAACAATATCGCGGACAGCACCAGCGAGACGATCGTCCTGAGAGTCCCACAGCCGTTCGGGAACCACAACGGGGGCCAGATCGCCTTCGGTCCCGACGGGTACCTCTACATCGGCAAGGGTGACGGCGGAGGCGGCGGGGACCCTTTGAACAGCGGGCAGCGCACCGACACGCTCCTGGGAAAGATCCTCCGGATCGACGTCGAATCGGGAGCGGCGACCTACGCGATCCCTCCGGACAACCCCTTCGTCGGTATCGCCGGAATCCTCCCGGAGATCTGGGCTCTGGGGCTGCGGAACCCGTGGCGCTTCTCCTTCGACCGCGGGACGGGGGACCTGTACCTCGGCGACGTGGGACAAGGGACATTCGAGGAGATCGACTACCAGCCTTTCGGCGACAACGTGGGACGGAACTACGGCTGGAAAATCATGGAAGGCGGCAGTTGTTATCCGCCCGGGACCATCGGCTGCGACCAATCCGGCCTTGCTCTCCCGGTGTTCGTGTATGACCACTCGCTCGGGTGCTCTGTTACCGGCGGCCACGTGTACCGCGGTTCGGCATTCCCCTCCCTCCAGGGGGTATATCTCTTCGGGGACTATTGCAGCGGCCGCATTTGGGGGCTTAGGAGGAACGGCGCCGTCTGGGATAACGCATTGCTCCTTGCGCCCGCCCTGAACATCAGCACCTTCGGGGAGGACGAGGAGGGGAACGTATACGTGGCGAACCACACGAACGGTGAGATCCTGAAGATTGTGGTCCCGTGACGGGTCCTTCCCGGATCCCGTCCGGACCGGGCGTTCCTCCCGGAGGATGCGGGGGGTATGATGGATCCCGGAGGGGAACATGGTGAACGGTTCCACCGGGTACGAGGAAATCCTCCGGACCTACAATCCCATCGACATCGCGATGGTCAAGTCGCTCCTCGATCGCGAGCGGGTCGACTACTTTTTCCGCGACGAGTTCTTCGCCTACGCCTACCCATGGGCCCAGCCCGCGCGGCTCATGGTGCGGCGGGAGCAGGCGTTCGAGGCGAGGGAGATCCTCCGGGAGCTGACCCTATCCTATTCCGTCTCCGGCGCGACCCCGCGCCCGGGCGCCACGGCCCGAGGCGAGCGGAACGGCGTGGTGCGGAGGCTCAGGCCGGGTGGGGAGCCCGAAATGGGGGACGACGGATGCGCGTAGCGGTCTCCGGATCCGGCGGGCTGGTCGGGGCCGTGGTGGCGGCTTCGCTCGCGGACGCGGGGGACGAGGTCGTGCGGCTGGTGCGGCGCGTTCCCGCGGAGGCAAGGCGGGAGGTCCGCTGGGACCCGGAGAGCGGGATCGTCGACGCGTCCGGCCTCGAGGGGATTTCCGCGGTGATCCACCTGGCGGGGGAAAATATCGCCGCCGGGCGGTGGAACGCCAGGCGGAAGGCGGCGATCCGGGAGAGCCGCGTGGAAGGGACGCGCATCCTCTGCGGCGCCCTCGCCGGGCTTTCGAGGCCGCCGGATACGCTGGTGTGCGCCTCCGCGATCGGCTTTTACGGCGACCGGGGGGACGAGCTGCTCACGGAGGGAAGCGTTGCGGGGAAGGGGTTCCTCGCGGACGTCTGCCGGGATTGGGAGGCGGCAACGGCGCCGGCCGCGCGCAAGGGAATCCGCGTCGTCGCCCTGCGGATCGGGGTGGTGCTCTCGCAGAAGGGCGGCGCGCTGTCCCGG
>DASWBR010000254.1:0-1750 GCA_036390495.1 Candidatus Deferrimicrobiaceae bacterium
TGGGGTGCGCGGCGGTCCTGGCCGTCGCCTACCACGAGAAGGTGGAGCGGCGCGCCCACCGGCTCGACCTCGCGGGCGCCGTGCTCCTCTCCATCACGGTGGTGCTCGCCCTCCTCTCCACCCGATCGCGGGGGGAGGGTCTCGCCTTCCTTCCGGCGGCAGCCGTAGCCCTGGCCCTCTTCCTGTGGGTGGAGCGGCGCGCCGGGGAACCCCTGCTCCCTCTCGACCTCTTCTCGCAGCGGGTCATGGCCATCGCGTCGGCCACCGGGGCGCTCGTGGGGGCGGCCATGATCTCGATGGTCACCTACGTCCCCCTGTACGTGCAGAGCGTTCTCGCGGGGAGCCCCACGGACGCAGGGACCGCCATCGCCCCCATCGCCATCGGCTGGCCCCTCACCTCGACGCTGGCGGGCAAGGTGCTCCCGCGGATCGGCTACCGGAAACTGATCTGGAGCGGGCTCGCCGTCACCTTCGGGGCGGCGGCGGGGCTTTCGTACCAGCTGCAGCCCGGGGCAAACCTGTGGGGGACGCGGCTCCTGACGGGCCTCTACGGGGCCGGGCTGGGGCTCGCCAACACGCCGCTGATCATCGCCGTGCAGTCGAGCGTGCCGTGGGAGCGGCGCGGCGTAGCCACCGCGAGTACCATGTTCAGCCGTTCGATCGGGGGGACGTTGTCGGTGGGGGTGCTCGGTGGGTTCCTCGCGGCGGCCCTCGCCGCGGGCGGGGCGCCCTCCGGCGCCGTGGACAGGCTGCTGGGGCCGGAGCGCTCCCTCCTCCCGGCGGCGCTGGTGCAAAGCCTCTCCGGCGCGTTGCAGGGAGGGATGGAACGCATCTTCCTCGCGGTGGCGGTCATCGCCTTCGCGGGACTCCTCACGAGCCTCCTCTTTCCCGCGATCCCCATCGCGCCCCGGGAGGAGAGGGCCGGCAACTGATCGGAACGGACGCCGTCACTCCCGGCCGTACGCGGAAGCCAGGTAATCGACGATCCTCTCTGCCTCCTCTGCGGAGATCCACCCGCCCCGTTTCCGGACCATCTGGTGGACGATCGTCCTCCACTCCTGCTTCCATTCCCGGCGGGTTGTCGTCTGGGAGAGCCCGTGGCACAGACCGCACTTTTTCTCGAAAAGGGCCTCCCCGTCCGGGGCGGCCATCCCGCCCGCGCCCGCCGGGGGAAACAGGGCCAGCAGGGGAACGGCAAGGGCCAGCGCGATACCGAAAGACTTCCTGGCAACGACGTACCGTTTCATCGTGCTCCCTCCCGTTTCCGGAAAATCCCGCCTGCCTTCAGCGCACGGTGATGCGGAACAGGCGGCGCGGCCCCACCGCGGAGGCCGCCGAGCAGAGCGTCGTCCCGGGACCAACCCCCTTGAACCCCAGGCCACCGCCGGTATCCACCGGAGCGGCGACGTTGGGGTCGTCGCATATGGGGACCCTCGCCGGACACACGATCTGCCCGGAGGTGCACGCCTCGAACGTCTCCCCGACCTTCAGTTCGACCGGGAACGGCTCGTCCTGGGCGCCGGCCGCGCCGTCGGCCGCGGAAATTCCGTACATGCCCAGCACAACGGCCACCACGATAGGCCACCGCTGCCGCATCCGCCACCTCCCCCGGTCCGAGATGCATTCAGGGTACCGCGCGGCGGGGGAACGAGGCAACCGTTCCGCATCCTGCCGCACCCGAAACATCGGCGAAGCTGCCTCGTTTCGTTTATTCTGGGTGGACGGAAGGAGGCTGCGATGGAAGATATCC
>DASWBR010000255.1:0-3584 GCA_036390495.1 Candidatus Deferrimicrobiaceae bacterium
CTCCGGTTCCGGGGGCGGATCTCCGCGGCGGTCCACGACGCCGAGGCGCGCACGGAGATTCTCCTGGTGGGCGGGACCTCGAACCTTCGGGACGGCGTTTTCCTCGGACTTTCGCCTGTCGAGCTGATCGTGAATTACGACTGCCGGGTGCTCCTGGTGGACCGTTTCGAGGGGGAGAAGTCGATGGACCAGGTCCTCTGGGCGGCGGGGATCCTCGGGCCGCGCCTCCTCGGGGTCGTTTTCAACCGCGTGGCGGAGGTCCAGGCATCCTTCGTCCGGAGGACGGTGGCGCCGTTCCTGGCGGCCAGCGGGATCCGGTTCCTCGGCGCGGTGCCGCTGGACCCCCTCCTCGACAGCGTCAGCGTGGGGGCGCTGGCGGCGTCCCTGTCCGCGACGGTCGTGAGCGGGGGCGAGGGCGTCCGGGGAGCGATGGTCGAGCGGTTCTGCGTCGGCGCGATGGACGTGGAGCACGCGCTGCGGGTTTTCCGCGGAGTCCCGCGGAAGGCGGTGGTCACCGGAGGAAACCGCACGGACATCCAGCTCGCGGCGCTGGAGACGGACACGGTGTGCCTTCTGCTGACCGGCGGCGTCGCGCCGAACGAGATCATCCTGGCCCGGGCCCGGGAGAAGGGGGTCGCCATCCTCACCGTGCCGGAGGACACGATGACCGCCGTCGACCGGTTCGAGCGGCTGCTGGGACGCCTCCGGATCCGGGAGCCGGAGAAGGCCCGGCGCGGCGTGGAACTGGTGCGGGGGGCCGTGGCGACCGGCGTCCTGCTGGACCTTTGCAGGAAACCGTAATCCCCGGCGCGCGGCCGACGGCGGCACCGCCTCCGGCGAGCGGGAAGCGCGCGCGAAACGTCCGGTTTTCCCTTGACATGCCGCGGTCCTTTGTATACCGTACTCGTGGTTTGGGGGGGTCTCTCCCGACCAGTCCGTAATACCCCATATTTCCCCGCCGATGGAGGCTGCGATGGCCCACTTCCAGCACGTAGCCGGGGACCGTCCAGGGTGAGCGTCGGCAATTCCCCGGGGAGGAGCGCGATGGGCCGGAAAAAAATCACCGTGATCGGCGCAGGGAACGTCGGCGCCACCACCGCCCAGCGGCTGGCGGAGAAGGATTTCTGCGACGTCGTGCTGGTCGACATCGTGGAGGGGATGCCGCAGGGGAAGGCCCTCGACCTCATGCAGTCCGGGCCGGTTTACGGGTTCGACAGCAAGGTGACCGGCACGAACGGGTACGAGGACACGGCCGGGTCCGACATCGTCATCATCACCTCCGGCCTCGCCCGCAAGCCGGGCATGAGCCGGGACGATCTGCTGAAGGTCAACGCGGGGATCGTCAAGGATGTGACCCTCAAGGCGATCACCAGGTCCCCCGGCGCGATGATCATCGTCGTGTCCAACCCGCTGGACGCGATGACCTACGTGGCCCACAAGCACAGCAAGCTTCCCGCCGGCAAGGTCATGGGGATGGCGGGCATCCTCGATTCCGCCCGGTTCCGTTCCTTCATCGCCATGGAACTCGGCGTCTCCGTCCGGGACATCACCGCCTTCGTTCTCGGCGGCCACGGCGACACCATGGTCCCATCCACGAAATACACGACGGTGGCGGGGATCCCGGTGGAGGACCTGATCCCGAGGGACCGTCTGGCCCAGATCGTGGAGCGCACCGCGAAGGGGGGGGCGGAGATCGTCTCCCTGCTGAAGACCGGCTCGGCGTATTACGCCCCGTCTGCCGCGACCGTCCAGATGTGCGAGTCGATCGTGCTGGACAAGAAGATGATCCTCCCCTGCGCCGTCCTGTCGGTCGGAAAGTACGACGGGTGCGATGGCCTGTTCGTCGGCCTTCCGGCCAAGCTGGGAGCCAACGGCGTGGAGGAGGTCGTCAAGTTCCGGCTCTCCGGGAACGAGGCCGAGGCGCTCAAGAAATCCGCCGCGGCCGTCCGGGAGCTGTGCGAGGCGGTGGACCGGCTCGGGTTCTGACCCCGACCCGGGCGAATGCGAAGGGGGCCGGAAGGCCCCCGGGAGACAGGGCGCGCCAGCGGAACGCGAAGGGGGGACCCGGCGGTCCCCCCTTTACCCATTCAGGAACGGCGTTCCGGCGCCGGATTCGGGAAGAACACAAACCAACCGGGAGGGACTGGAGGACATGAACATCCACGAGTACCAGGCCAAGGCCGTACTGTCCAGGTACGGCGTTGCCGTCCCCAGGGGGAAGGTGGCGGACACCCCGCAGGAGGCCGAAGACATCACGAAGGAGTTCGGGACCGCCGTCGTGGTCAAGGCGCAGATCCACGCGGGCGGGCGCGGCAAGGGCGGAGGCGTGAAATTCGCCAAGACCCACGACGAAGCCCGGGAGTATGCCAAGCAGATCATCGGGATGAACCTGGTGACACACCAGACGGGCCCCCAGGGGAAGAAGGTCAAGCGGGTCCTCGTGGAGCAGGCCGGGAAGATCAAGAGGGAGCTCTACCTCGGCATGGTCATCGACCGCGCCGTCTCGAAGGTCGTCATGATGGCGTCCACCGAGGGCGGGATGGAGATCGAGACCGTCGCCGCGAAGACCCCGGAGAAGATCCTGAAGGAGTGGATCGACCCGGCGGTCGGGCTGCTCCCCTTCCAGGCCCGGAAGCTCGCCTTCGGGCTGGGGATTCCCGCGGAGCTCACCGGAAAGGCGGTCAAGTTCATGACGGCCCTCTACAGCGCCTTCGTGGACACCGACTGCTCCCTGGCGGAGATCAACCCCCTCGTCCTGACCGAGGACGGCGACATCATCGCGCTGGACGCGAAGATGAACTTCGACGGGAACGGCCTTTTCCGGCACAAGGACATCCAGGCGCTGCGGGATTTCGACGAGGAGGACCCGACGGAGACCGAGGCGTCCAAGTTCGACCTCTCCTACATCAGCCTCGACGGGAACATCGGGTGCATGGTGAACGGGGCCGGCCTCGCCATGGCCACCATGGACATGATCAAGCATTGCGGCGGGAACCCGGCGAACTTCCTCGACGTGGGCGGCGGCGCGAGCGCGGAGCAGGTGACGAACGCCTTCCGCCTCATCCTGTCCGACCCCAAGGTGAAGGCGATCCTGGTGAACATCTTCGGCGGCATCATGCGGTGCGACATCATCGCCGAGGGCGTGGTGACGGCGGCGAAGACCCTGGGGCTCTCCGTTCCGCTGGTCGTCCGGCTCGAGGGGACGAACGTGGAGAAGGGGAAGGAGATCCTCTCGGCATCGAAGCTGAACATCATATCCGCGACCGACATGGCGGACGCGGCGAAGAAAGTCGTCGCCGCCGCCGGCCAGGCGAAGTGAGGGGGGCGCACCGATGAGCATCTTCATCAACAAGGACACCAAGGTTCTGGTCCAGGGGATCACCGGCTCGGTGGGGGCCTTCCACACCAAGCAGATGCTGGAGTACGGCACGAAGATCGTGGGTGGCGTGACGCCCGGCAAGTCGGGCTCCAAGGTCGAGGGAGTCCCCGTCTTCAACACCGTCGTGGAGGCGGTGAAGGCCACCGGCGCCAACGCATCGGTCATCTACGTTCCCCCCGCGTTCGCGGCGGACGCCATCTGCGAG
>DASWBR010000256.1:0-9316 GCA_036390495.1 Candidatus Deferrimicrobiaceae bacterium
CCCGGATGATGGCGTCGGCCGTTCCCACGACCAGGTCCACGCGCCGGACCTCCGGCGCGCCCTCCCCCCGCGGCACGAGGCGCAGCACGGTCTCCTCCCCTCCGCTCCGCGGCGCCGCCCCCTCGACGCGGAACATCTCCCCGATCCGACCCTGGCCGAAGAGGAGCAGCAACGGGATCTTTCCCCCGAGGGCCTTCTCGTCCGCCTTCCTGCGGATCACCTGCGGGGAGTCGGGGGGGCGGAAGTAGAAATATTTCCCGTCGGCGAGGAAGATCTGCTCCTCGTCGGATTTGTAGTCCCACCGCATCTTCATGGGGCGACCGAGGTACACCTTCCCCGACGCCTTCCGGACGATCCCGAGGTTCTGGAGCGGGATCTCCTGCCGGAAGTTCGCGGAGAGCGTCGACACCCCCGCGTACCGCTCCCCGACCCGCGAAAGGAGGGCCTCCCCGTCCTCCGCCCCGACCCACGCTGACAACAGCAGGACGGCGGCGAGGAAGAGAGCGCAAACCACCCGGCGCCGGAGGGCAGAGGGGGACACTCTTGATCTGTTGGGGGAGGAAGGGGAAGAGTGTCCTCCGCCATGATTTGTTCCAGCCATCCCGTGTCTACCCCTCTTTCCGCGTGACGTAGACCTCGCGCTGCTTTCCGCCCTCCGCGGGCCCCACGATCCCCTGGCGCTCCATCTCCTCGATGATCCGCGCGGCGCGGTTGAAACCGATCTGGAGGCGACGCTGGAGGAAGGAGACGGACGCCCGGCCCGCGCGGACGACCTCCTCGACCGCGGCGTCGAACTTCTCGTCGCGGGACGGGTCGGGTTCCTCGGAGGAGGGCGGGGCGGTGATGGCGGAGTCGTACGACGGCGGACCCTGCGCCCGGAGGTGCTCCGCCACCCGCTGGATCTCCCCCTCGCCCACGTACGGGCCGTGGAGCCGGAGGATCCCGCCCACGCCGGGCTGGAGGAAGAGCATGTCCCCGAATCCGAGCAGCGTCTCCGCGCCGGCCTGGTCGAGGATGGTCCGGGAGTCGAACTGGGAGGTCACCTTGAAGGACACGCGGGACGGGAAGTTCGCCTTGATGACGCCGGTCAGCACGTCCACGGAAGGGCGCTGGGTGGCGAAGATCAGGTGGATCCCCGCGGCTCTCGCCATCTGGGTCAGCTGGGTGATGGAATCCTCGACCTCCCGCCGGGAGGCGGTGGTCATCATGAGGTCCGCCAGTTCGTCGATGACGATGACGATGTACGGCAGCTTCGAGAGGTCGTCGGTTTCCATCCCCGCCCGCGACTTCCCCGCCCGCTGCCGCTTCTCGACGAACTGGTTGAAGGCGTCGATGTGCCGGACGCCGTTCTCCATCATCAGCTGGTACCGCCCCCGCATCTCCCCCACCGCCCACTTGAGCACCTGCGCCGCGTCGCGCGGCTGGGTGACCACCGGATGGTACAGGTGCGGGATCCCCTCGTACAGGGACAGTTCCAGCATCTTCGGGTCGACGAGGATCAGCCGCACGTCGTCGGGGGTCGCCCGGAACAGGATCGACAGGATCATCGTGTGGAGCGCAACGCTCTTCCCCGATCCGGTCGCGCCCGCGATCAGCAGGTGGGGCATCTTCCCGAGGTCCCGCACGACGGGCTCCCCGAAGATGTCCTTCCCCATCGCGAGGGCGAGGGCCGTCCCTGCGGACGCATACGCGGCGCAACCGAGGAGCTCCCGGAGGACGATGGGGGCCCTCCGGGCGTTGGGGATCTCGAACCCCATGACGCCCTTCCCGGGGATGTTGGGGACCACGCGCACCGACTCGCACCGCATCGCGAGGGCGAGGTCGTCCGCCATGGCGGAGACGCGGTTCGCCTTGATGCCGGGCGCGGGGCGGAACTCGTACATCGTGACCAGCGGGCCGGTGCGGATCTCCGTGATGACGCCCTCGATCCCGTGCTCCGAAAGCTTCGCGAGGAGCGCCTGCGCGTTCTCCTGGAGCGTCGCCTCGTCCACGCCCTCCTCGCCCGACGGGGCCGGCTCGAGCAGGTCCAGGAGCGGAAGCACGAAGGCCTTCCCGGCCGGGCGCGGGGGGAACGCCTCCTCCGCAACCGGGCGGGGCGGCACGATCCGCGGCGGGGCGGGCTCCCGGGGGGGCGGAGAGATTGTCTCCTCTTCCCACGTCTCCTGCGGGACGAGCTTCTCCTTGACCATGGCCCGCACCTTCTCGGGCGACTTCCCCCGGCGAACCAGTCCGGGGAGCCCGCTCAGGGGAAGTCCCGTCACCAGCATCAGGGAGAAAAGCAGGAGGGCGAACAGCGCGAGCACCCCTCCCACGGTGCTCAGGAGCTTCCCGAGGAAATGCTTCCCGAGGAGGTCCCCGACGACCCCCGGCAGGAACAGGTCCTGGCCCAGCACCGACACGTGCCCGGTGAAGAAGCTCAGGATCCCCAGCGTGGAGCACACCGCGAGCAGCCCCCCCGCGGCGCGCCCCCACTTCCCGAGGATCCCTTCCCCGCGGAAGCTCCAGTACGCGAGGAGGAGGCAGAGCACGGGGAGGCCGAGGGCGCCGATCCCGAACAGCTGCAGGAGGAGATCGGACAGGATCGCCCCCACGGTGCCGCCCCAGTTGCGGACCTCGGCGTCCGAGGAACTCCACGCGGAGAGGGAGGGGTCCATCTGGTGGAAGGAGACCAGCGCCACGGTGAGGAAGATTCCCGCCGTGAGGAACAGGATCGCCAGGGCGTCCCGCTTGATCCTCGCGAGGTGGGTCACCGTCACAACTCCAGCAGCACGGGAACGATCATGGGCTTGCGCTCGAGCCGCTTGTTGAAGTACCGGCGCAGCGCCCTGCGGATTTCGGTCTGCATCTCCGCGGAGTCGGTCCGCGCGCCCGCGCCGGCCTCCCCGAGGGTCCGGAGGACCTCCTCCCGCGCCCCCTCGACCAGGGCCTCGTCCCCGCTCTCGGTCACCACGCCGCGGGTGACGATGTCGGGGCCGTAGAGAAGTTCGCCCGTGGCCGAGGAGAGGGCGACCACCACCATGACCATTCCGACCTGCGAGAGGTGGAAACGGTCCTTGAGCACCAGGCTCTCCACGTCGCCGACCCCCTTGCCGTCCACGAAGCGCCGCCCCACCTCCACCTTTCCGGACCGGGACATCGCTCCCCCGCGGAACTCCAGCACGTCGCCGTTCAGCGCCACCTCCGTGGAAGCCACTCCCTCCTCCTCCGCCAGCTTCCGGTGCCGGATCAGGAGCCGGGGTTCCCCGTGCACGGGCACGAAGTGCCGCGGCTGCACGGCCCGGATCATCTCCCGGAGTTCGTCGCGGCTTCCGTGGCCCGACACGTGGACCTCGGATATCTTCTCATACAGTACGTCCGCCCCCGCGAGGAAAAGCCGGTTGATCACGGCGGCGATGGCCCGCTCGTTCCCGGGGATGAACTTCGAGGAGAGGACCGCCGTGTCTCCTTCCCGGATCTTCACGTGCTTGTGCTCCCCCAGCGCCATCAGGGTCAGCGCGGAGCGCGGTTCACCCTGGCTCCCCGTGGTCAGCACGGCCACCGTCCGGTCGGGCAGGTCCGCCGTCTCCTCCACCGGGACGAGGATGCCGGCGTGCGGCAGCGTCACGTAGCCCAGCTCGATCGCCGTCCCCACGTTCCGGACCATGCTCTTCCCGCACAGCGCGACGCGCCGGCCGCAGCCGGCGGCCGCCCGCAGCGCCTCCTGGATCCGGTGGATGTTGGAGGAGAACATGGCGACGACGACCCGCCCCGGCGCCTGGCCGAACACCTCCGCGAGGGCCTCCCCGACGAACCGCTCGGGAGGGCTGACCCCATCGTGCTCCACGTTCGTGGAGTCGGAGAAGAGGGCGGTCACCCCCTCTTCCCGCGCGACGCTCCGCAGCCGGTCCAGGCCGGTGGGCACCCCGTCCAGCGGATACGGGTCGATCTTGAAATCCCCCGTGTGGACGAACACGCCGTCCGGGCACCGCAGCACATACCCCACCGCGTCGGGGATGCTGTGGCAGACCGGGAACGCCTCCACCTCGAAGCTCCCCAGCCGGAACCGCGCGTCCCGCGCGATCGGGAACAGCCGGGCCTCCCCTTCCAGCCCGTGCTCGGCGAGGCGGTGACGCAACAGGCCCAGCGTCAGGCGGGATCCGTACACCGGGACGTCCAGCTCCTTCAGGAGGAAGGGGACCGCCCCGATGTGGTCCTCGTGGCCGTGGGTGAGCAGGAGGGCCTTCAGGTGGGGGGCGGCTTCCCGGAGGGCGGTGTAGTCGGGCACGACGTAGTCGATCCCCAGCATCGTGTCGTCCGGAAACATCAGTCCCGCGTCGACGAGCAACGCGGATTCCCCGTCGTCGAACAGCATGGAGTTCAGGCCGATCTCGCCCAGTCCCCCCATCGGCACCACCCGCAGCGTCATCTCTCCCTTTCCCTCCGGTCCCGCTCGGCGACGATCCTCCCGCGGACCGACTCGGCGATTCGCTCCTTCGCCCCCCCCGCCCCTTCCTCCACGGTGAGGGGGGGGAGCACCCGGACGAGGAGGTCCGCCGGCCGGAACCGGAAGGCCCCCTTCGGCAGCGCGCAATTCCCTCCGTCGATGTACAGCGGCACCACCGGCGCCCCCGATCGCTGCGCGAGGTAGAACGCCCCCGGCTTGAACTCCCCGATCGAGCCGTCCGTGCTCCGCGTCCCTTCGGGAAAGACGGCGAGGAGCGCCCCGCCGCGCACGCGGGCGCCCGCGTCCCGGAGCATGTGGACCGCGTCCCTCGGGTCGTCCCGGTCGACGAAGAGGTTCCCCGCGGCCGCCATCGCCCTCCCGAAGAGGGGGATCTCCCCCAGCTCGCGCTTGGCAAGGAATTTCACCGGCCTGCGGAACGCGGAGAGCAGCAGCGGGATGTCCACCAGGCTCTGGTGGTTGGACACGAGCACCGCGCCGCCCGGCGGGAGGTCCTCGATCCCCTCCACCCGCACCCGGAATCCGCCCAGGCGCAGGAAGGCGCGCCCCCACCACCCCATCACCCGCTCGGGCGCGGAGCCGCGGAAGAGCCCCGCGGCCAGAAGGGTCGCGAGGGAGCACCCCGCGGTCAGGATCAGGATGGCCATCGAACGCAGGTACCCGAGGATCACCAGCCGGCCTCCTCCCGGAAGCTGAAGAACGCACGATCCCCAACAATCACGTGGTCGAGCACGGGAATCCCGAGGATCTCCCCCGCGTTCCGGAGCCGCCGCGTCACCTCGCGGTCCTCCGGGCTGGGCCCGGGGTCGCCGCTCGGGTGGTTGTGGAGGAGGATTACCGCCGCCGCGCGCTCGCGTACCGCCGCGGCAAACACCTCCCGGGGGTGGATGAGGCTGCCGTCCAGGACCCCCACCGACACGCGCTCCTCCCGCACGGGGCGGTGCTTGACGTCGAGGAGCACGGCGAGAAACACCTCGACCGGCGACGAGGCGAACCGGTACCGGTACCGCTCGAACACCTCCGCCGCGCACCGGAACGGATCGGGGCGGGAAACCGGCGCGGAAAACGCCCTCCGGGCCAGCTCCAGCGCGGCTTCCCACCGGTGTTCCCGTCCCGGATCGCGGGGACCCTCCCCCCGTGCGACCCGGCGCATCGGCGCCGCGTCCCCCGGGAAGGCCACCCGGAACAGCTCTCCCTCGTCCTCCCCTTCCATGGGCCGGTCCCACCGGCCCCGGACGCCCGGCATCCCGCCTCCCGGAACGAAATGCCGGGATTCCATTCAAATACCATTCCCGGATTTTGTCAAAGAACGGGAGGCAGTCGGGCGATAATGAACCTCATGGACGGCGATCCGCTCATCGGGCTCCTTTCGAGGTTCCGGGAAAACGTGGAGGGTGTCCTCCTCGGGAAGAGGGAGGCGGTCGACCTCGCCATCGCCTCGTTTCTCGCCGGGGGCCACATCCTCCTGGAGGACGTCCCCGGCACGGGCAAGACCACCCTTGCGCGGGCCCTCTCCGCGGGGATCTCCGGAACCTTCCGCCGGATCCAGTTCACGAGCGACCTGCTTCCCCAGGACATCCTGGGGGTTCACATCCTCGACTCGGAGCGGAAATCGTTCGTCTTCTCCCCGGGGCCGCTGTTCGCGAACATCGTACTCGCCGACGAGATCAACCGCAGCAACCCCCGGGCCCAGAGCGCCCTCCTCGAGGCGATGAGCGAGCGCCAGGTGACGCTGGACAACCGGACCTACCCTCTCCCCGAGCCGTTCCTCGTGATCGCCACGCAGAACCCGCACGAGCAGCACGGGACGTATCCCCTCCCCGAGTCGCAGCTCGACCGGTTCAACCTCCGCCTCCGGCTGGACTACCCCGACCGGGAATCGGAACTCGTCCTCCTCCGGGAGAACAACCTGCTCACGGTGCGGAACGGGATTCCCGCGACCCTTTCCACGGGGCAGATGCGCGCCCTCCGGGACGCAGTGGGCCGGGTGACCGTGCGCGACTCCGTGCTGGACTACATCCAGCGGATCGCCGCGGGAACGCGGCTCCACCCCGCCATCCGCCTGGGCGCGTCCCCCCGCGGGGCGATCGGCCTGAAGTCGACCGCCCAGGCGCTCGCGCTGCTCTCGGGGAGGGACCACGTGACGCCGGAGGTCGTCCGCCAGGTGGCGCCCGCCGTCCTGTGCCACCGGCTCTTCCCCAGGGGCGCCGCCGCCGGGACGGAGGCCGCCCGCGCCATCCTCGACGAGGTGCTCGACGCCGTCCCCGCCCCGCTGTGAACAGGTTCCTGCGCCGTCTGGCGCGCCGGTTGCGGCCGCCTCGCCGCCTCCGGATCACGCGGGAAGGGAAGATATTCCTCCTCCTCACCCTCGGGGTGGGAATCGCGGCGATCAACACGGGAAACAACCTCCTCTATCTCGCGCTCAGCGCGAACCTCGCACTCGTGACCCTTTCCGGATTCCTGTCGGAGTGGACGATCCGCCGGGTCTCCCTCCAGGTGGCGCCCGCCGCGGAGCCTTTTGCAGGGAGCGAGGCGCTCCTCCTGGCATCCTGCTCCGCCGCGGAGAAGCGGTTTCCCGGGCTGTCCCTCGAGGCGTCCCTTCGGGTGCAGGGTGACGCGGTGTCGGTCCGCTTTCCGGACGTCGCCCCCGGCGGCCGCGTCACCCGGGTGGTCCGCTTCCGGCCCGCATCCCGGGGCCGGGTCGGGACGATCCCGGCCTCCCTTTCCACGCGGTTCCCCTTCGCACTGTTCGAGAAGTCCGTGGACCTGGACCTCCCGGCGGGGTGGACGGTGTACCCGTGCCCCGCGGCCCCCGGGGAGTGGCAATGGATCTTTCCGGACACCCCGGCGGAGGGAGATCCCCGCCACACCGGACGGACGGGGGCGTTTCCCAGGGGGGCGCGCGAGCACCTGCCCTCGGACCCCGTGCGGGACATCCACTGGAGGGCCACCGCGCGGACGGGGCGATGGATGGTCAAGGAGCGGGAAGGCGAGAGCGCGCCGGCCGTGGACCTCCGCGTTCCCGCTCCATGTCCCGGCGACGAGATCGAACGGCGCGTCTCCGAGGCTTGCGGCGCCATCCTCGGCCTCGAAGCGCGGGGCGTCCCTTACCGCCTGTGGCTCGGCGATCGCCTCGCCTCCGACGCGGCGGCAGGGGACCGGCGGACGCGGGCGCTGGAAGCGCTCGCGACGGTCCGGGCGGATGGAACTTTCGAAGGGGAGCACGGGACGTGACCGGGAAGGGGGGGGCGCGGCGCATCGCCTGGTGGACCTTGCGGGCGCATTGGGGGCTCGGGATCCTCCTTCCAGCGCTGTTCACCGACGCTCCACGAGGGGCGCTCTCCGTCACCGCCGCAGCGTACGCCGCCGGCGTCGCGATGGATCTGGGGAGCGTCCGTCGGGACGCCCTCTCCCGCCTCGGCGCCCCGCTGGCGATCCTCGTCCTCACCGCCGCGGGCGCCGACCTGCTGTTCGGAAGCCGGGACATTCTCTCCTCCTTCACCCTCCTCGTCCTCGGCATCCAGTCCGTCCTGCTCCTTCTCCCCAAGCGGTCCCGCGACGGCTGGCAGCTTTGCGCCATCGCCCTCCTCGAATTTCTCACGGCGGCCGCTTCCACGGACCGGATCCTGTTCGCGCTCTTCGCTTTCCTGTTCCTCGCCCTCTCCGCGGGCGCCATGTGGGGATTGCATCTCCAGCACGAGGAGGAGCGGGAGGAGGGAAGGCCCTCCGGGGGCTATGAACTCCCGCCGCGCGCCGCGGTGGCCGCCCTCGCGCTGTCGGGTGCGGCCAGCTTCCTCCTCTGCGCGGGGCTGTTCGCCATCGTTCCCCGTCTCGAGTTCCGTCTTCCGCTGCAGCGCCTCTCCCGCAGCCAGGCGGTGACGGGATTCTCGGAGACGATCACCCTGGCGGAAGTGACCGGCATCAAGTCCTCCCGTCGCGTCGTGGCGCGGGTGGAGTTTCCCGTTCCACCCCGCAACCGGTCGCCCGCCGCCCTCTATCTCCGGGGGGCGATCTATTCCCGCCTCGACCCGGGAGGATGGAAGGTCTCCGGCGGAGGGGGAACCGTCGCTCCCCGGGCGGGCCCCCAGTACCTCCTCGGCGCCGCTCCGGGGGGCGTTCCCCTTTCCACCGCCGACATCACGCTGGAGCCGTCGGACCACTCCGCGCTCTTCGCCTACGGCCACCCGGTGGCCATCGAGGGGCGGCTGGGCGTCGTGCTCGCCGACGGGGAGGGGAATCTCGCCCTTCCCCAAGCCGCCAACGCCATGATCCGGTACCGCCTCCACTTCGCGGAGGAGGTCCCGCTGCGCCGGGCGGCGGTTTCCGCTCCGGGGAAGGACGCCCTCGATATCCCCCCGGAGCTCTCGGACGTGGGCGCCCTCGGCCGGAATATCGCGGGGAGCCCCGGGAAGGACGCGGAAAAGGCGGAACGGCTTCTCGACTTCTTCCGGACCGGCTTTCGCTACACGCTGACAGATCCCGCGGGTTCCCTGCGGGAGTTCCTGTTCGGGAAGCGGGCAGGCTACTGCGAGCATTACGCGGCGGCCCTGGCCGTGATGCTTCGGGGCGCGGGGGTACCGGCCCGCGTCGCGGCCGGTTACTACGGCGGGGAGTGGAACGAACTGGGCAGCTACCTCATCGTCCGGGAGTCGGACGCCCACGCATGGACCGAGGGGTGGATCGGCGGGCGATGGGTGACGCTGGACGCGACTCCTCCGCCGGACGGGGACTCCCCGTTCCTCGTGAGCACCGGGAAACCGGGGCTATACCTGGACTGGCTGCGTCACCGGTGGGACAAGTACGTCATCCACTTCTCCCTGCGGATGCAGGCCGACGCGGTATCCGGCGGATGGTCCCTCCTCCGCAGGACAGGAA
>DASWBR010000257.1:0-5202 GCA_036390495.1 Candidatus Deferrimicrobiaceae bacterium
TGTCGGCCGCGCAGGACGGCACCCTGTTCCTCGACGAGATCGGCGACACGCCGGTCGACCTCCAGGCCAAGCTCCTCCGGGTGCTCCAGGAGCGGGAGTACACGCCGCTCGGGTCGAACCAGGCGAGGAAGTTCCGGGGCCGGTTCATCGCGGCGACGAACCGGGATCTCCGGAAAGCGGTGTCGGACGGCAGGTTCCGGGAGGACCTCTACGATCGGCTGAACGTCTTCCCCCTGCGCGTCCCGTCCCTCTCGGAGCGGAAGGAGGACATCCCGCTCCTGGCGGACTACTTCCTCCAGAAATATTGCTCCCTCCTCTCCCGCCCGCCGCGCTCCTTCTCGAAGGAGGCCCTCGAGGAGCTCGCGGCCCACCCGTGGAAGGGGAACGTGCGGGAGCTGGAGAATTTCGTGCAGCGCCTCGCCGTCCTCTCCGCCGGCAAGCTGCTGCGCCGCGACGAGGTGGCGCGGGAGCTGGCGAAGGCCGACGGGGCGTTCGACCCTTCCTCCGCGCCGATGGAGCTCCTGGTGGAGGAGAGGATCCGGGAGTTCGTCCGCCGCCTCGGGACCGCCATCGGGTCGGAGAGCGGGCTCCACGAACTCTTCGTGCGGCAGGTGGAGCGGCCGCTGATCAAGGTCGTGCTGGAGGCCACCGGGGGAAACCAGGTGAAGGCGGCGCGAATCCTGGGGATCAACCGGAACACCCTGCGGAAGAGGATCTCGGACCTTTCCCTCGCCCCGAAGGCCCGGCGGAAGGGGAAGGGACGGTGAGCGCGGGGGGAAAGGGGACGGCGTCCCCCATCCGGGGGCTCTACGCCATCCTCGACCCTTCCGTGGTCCTCGCCTGCGGCAAGCCGGAGGGGGCGCTCGACGAGGCGCTCGAAGCGGTGCTCGGCGGCGGGTGCCGGCTGGTTCAATACCGGGACAAGGCCGCGCCGGCCCGGCTGCTCCTCGCGCGGGCAAAGCGGTTCGCCGGGACGTGCCGGGAGGCGGGCGCCGCGTTCGTGGTGAACGATCGGCTCGACATCGCACTCCTCGCGGGGGCGGACGGATGCCACCTGGGGCAGGACGACCTTCCGATCCCCGCGGCCCGGCGGATCTCCCCCCCCGGATTCCTCCTCGGGGCGTCCACCCACGGCGCGGAGGAGGCCCGGCGGGCCGAGGCGGAAGGGGCGGACTACGTGGCGTGCGGGGCCGTGTTCCCCACGGGGACCAAGGGGGACGCCGTTGCGCCCCGGGGGACCGCGCTGGTGTCGGAGGTTGCCGGGGCCGTGTCGGTACCCGTCGTGGCGATCGCCGGGATCACGCGGGCGAACGTGTCCCGGGTCCTGCGCGCGGGGGCCGACGCCTTCGCCGTCATCTCCGACCTGTTCGCCGGCAACGACGTCCGGGAGAGAACGCGGGAGTTCCTGTCGCTATGGGAAACCGGATCGCGCGCCCGGTGATCCTCGCCTTCGGGGGGCTCGATCCCACCGGAGGGGCGGGCGTCCTGATGGACGCGCGGGCGGCGTGCGCCGCGGGGGCCCATGCGTGCGCCGTCGCCTCGTGCCTGACGGTGCAGACCACGGCAAAGTTCGCCCGGTTCGCGGCGGTGCCGCGCGACGTCCTCGACGAGTCGCTCGCCGCGGCGGACTCCGCTTTCCGCCTTGGAGCCGCGAAGGTGGGCATGGTGGGGACCCGCGCGGCGGCGGAGGCGATCGTGACGTTCCTGGCGGCCCGCAGGGACCTCCCCGTGGTGGTGGATCCCGTTCTCCGGTCTTCCTCCGGCGCCCTGCTCCTCGCAAAGTCCGCCCTGCCCGCGTACCGGCGGCTGCTCCGTCGCGCCGACGTCGTGACCCCGAACCTGCACGAGGCGGAAAAACTCCTCGACCGGCGGATCGCCACCTTCGGGGACGCCGTGGAGGGGGCGGGGGAACTCGCGGAGGTCACCGGGGCGTCGGTCGTGCTCAAGGGCGGGCACTTCCCGTGGAAGGGCCGCCGCGGGGTCGACATCGTCGTCTGCCGGGGGCAGGTGACGCTGCTCCCCCCCGCGAAGGCGCGCAGCGGAGATCCCCACGGGACCGGGTGCGCCCTCGCGGCCGCGATGGCGGCGCGTCTCGCGGCGGGGGACGGCATTCTCGCCGCGGCGATGGCGGCGAAGGCGCTGGTCGACCGGCTGGCCGCGGGGGGCTTCCCCTCGGCGGAGGGCCGGCTCACCCTCTTTCCGTGACCGGAGGTCGCGCTTGCCGATTCCCCCCGCCCGGAACTTCGTGCCTCTCCTCCTGTCGTTGTCCCTCGCCGCGTGCGCGGCTCCGGGATTGAAGCCCGCCCCCCCGGAATCCCCCCCCCGGAAGGTCGCCCTGGTGCTGGGAGCCGGGGCCGCAAAGGGTTTCGCGCACATCGGGGTGATCAAGGTCCTCGAGGCGAACCGCATACCCGTCCACATGGTCGTGGGAACCAGCGTTGGGAGCCTCGTCGGGAGTCTTTACGCATACGGGTACCCCGCGTACGACCTCCAGAAGGTCGCGATGGGGCTGGACAAGGGGGAGATCGCCGACCTGACCGTCCCCGACAACGGGTTCGTGAAGGGGGAGAAGCTCGAGGCGTACGTCAACCGGATGGTGCGCGGCACCCCCATGGAGGGGATGCGCACCCCCTTCTACGCGGTGGCCACCGACATCGGCACGGGGCAGGAGATGGTGTTCGGGAAGGGAAACACGGGGGCCGCGGTCCGGGCAAGCTGCTCCATCCCGGGGATCTTCCGGCCCGCAAGGATCGGCGACCGGACCTACGTGGACGGCGGGGTGGTCTCCCCCGTGGCGGTGGACGCCGCGCGGCGACTGGGAGCGGACGTGGTGATCGCGGTGGACATCTCCGGAGGGGTGGACGGGTCGGTTCCCGACGGCACGCTGGACACGATCTTCCAGTCGATCAACATCATGTACTCCCGGATCGCCGAGGCGCAGCTCTCCCGGGCGGAGGTGGTGATCCGCCCGAAGGTGGGACAAATCGCCTCCGGGGATTTCACGAAACGGCACGAGGCGATCCTCGAGGGGGAGAGGGCGGCCCAGGCCGCGTTGCCGGATATCCGGGCCCTCCTGGGTATCCCTTAGGGGGAAACTCTTCGGTTCTGGTTTCCCTCCGGAACGAAGGGGAAGAGGGTCCCCCGTCGGCTATTCGTAGTCCTGGGCCAGGTCCTCGAAGCGGGTGTACTGGGACAGGAAGGCGAGCCGGATGTCGCGCATCGGGCCGTTCCGGTTCTTCCCGACGATCACCTCGGCGACCCCCTTCTCCTCCTGCGCCGTCTTCTCCTTGCTGTACATCTCCTCCCGGTAAACGAACAGGATCAGGTCCGCGTCCTGTTCTATCGCGCCACTTTCGCGCAAATCCGCCATCTGGGGACGCTTGTCGGCGCGGTTCTCCACGCCGCGGTTCAGCTGGGAGATGGCGACCACCGGGACCTCGAGCTCCTTGGCCAGGGCCTTCAGGGACCGGGAGATCTCCGAGATCTCCTGGACCCGGTTGTCGGTGCCCCCGCGGGGGTTGGACCCCCGCATCAGCTGAAGGTAGTCCAGGATCACCATTCCGATCCCGCGTTCCTTCTTCAGCCGCCGCGCCTTCGCCCGCAGCTCGATGGCCGACAGGGTCCCGGAATCGTCCGTGTAGATCGGCGCCTCCGAGAGCTTCCCCACCGCGGCCACCAGGCGGTTCACCTCGTCCTGCCCCAGCACGCCCGTGCGAAGCCTCTGGAAGTTGACGCGCGCCTCCGAGCAGATCATCCGCATCGCCAGCTGCTGCCGGCTCATCTCCAGCGAGAAGATCGCCACCGGGATCTTCTGCCGGGTGGCGGCGTTCACGGCGACGTTGAGGCACAGGGAGGTCTTCCCCATCCCGGGCCGGGCGGCCACCACGATCATGTCCGACCGCTGGAACCCGGAGGTGACGTTGTCGAGGTCGGCGAACCCCGTGGGAACGCCGGTGATCCGCTCCTTCCGCTCGTAGAGCTGCTCGATTTCCTTCATCGCCTCCCGCGCCATGTCCGTCATGGAGAAGTACGATCTCCGGATCTTCTCCTCGGCGAGGGCGAAGATGACCTGCTCGGTGCGGTCGAGGAAATCGTCGAGATCCCCTGGGCCCTGGAAGGCGGCGGCCGAGATCTCCTGGGTGGCGGCGATCGTCCGCCGGAGGATCGCCTTCTCCTTGACGATGCGCGCGTAGTCCGCCGCGTTCGCGGAGAGGGGCACGGACGTGACGATCTCGGAGAGGTACGCGAGACCGCCCACCTGCTGCTCCGTGCCGCGGTCTTTCAGCACGGCGGAGAGGGTCAGCTGGTCGATCGGCCGCCCTTTCTCGTACAGGTCGACCATCACCCCGAACAGCGTCCGGTGCGCCCCCTGGTAGAAGTCCTCCGCACGGAGGATCTCCAGGACGCCGTTCATCAGCTCGTTGTTCAGGAGCACGGAGGCGAGGACGGCCTGCTCGGCGTGCAGGTTGTGGGGAGGAAGCCGGAGGAGGGAGGCGTCGTTTCCGGCTGGCTGGGGGTTTCTGCTTCCGTTCATCGACGCCTCCCGTCCGGGAATTGCAGCGGGTTTCCGGTTGCGGTCGGTGGCCTTACGATTCGGGCACCACGCGGACGGAGATCTCGGGGACGACGTCGGCCGCCACGCGGATCTTCACCTTGTAATCCCCCACCTGCTTGATGGGGTCGGGGAGCTGGATGGTCTTCCGGTCCACCG
Organism: Candidatus Deferrimicrobiaceae bacterium; assembly: GCA_036390495.1. Lineage (GTDB taxonomy): Bacteria > Desulfobacterota > Deferrimicrobia > Deferrimicrobiales > Deferrimicrobiaceae > JAGGAJ01. The sequence goes on from DASWBR010000257.1 coordinate 4,712, forward strand.
GCACCCCCGCCTTTTCCAGCGCCTCCGCGATGTCCCGCGAGGTGACGGCGCCGAACAGCCTCCCCTCCTCCCCCGCTTTCGCCGGGAGGGTCAGGGACACGGCGGCGAGCCGTTCGGCGGTCGCCTCGGCGCCCTTGCGGGCCTTCTTCGCCCGGGTCTCGATGACCCGCCGGTCGTGCTCGAGGGCCTTCATGTTCCGCACGTCGGCCAGGACGGCCAGCTTCCGGGGGATCAGGTAGTTCCTCCCGTAGCCGTCGGCGACCTTGACCACTTCGCCGGCCTTGCCCAGCTTCTCGACGTCCTCGCGCAGGATGACTTTCATCGGCGCACCCCCCTACCGGACCTGGGTAGCGGTGAAGGGGATCAGCGCCACGACGCGCGCCTTCTTGATCTCCACCGTCAGCTTCCGCTGGTGCTTCGCGCAGTTCCCGGTGATGCGCCGCGGGACGATCTTGCCGCGCTCGGAGACGAACTGCTTGATCATGTAGACG
>DASWBR010000258.1:0-2562 GCA_036390495.1 Candidatus Deferrimicrobiaceae bacterium
GCGCCCCGGCCCGGAGGAGGCGTGGCCGGAAAGTCGGGCCACGACCTTCCCCCATTCGAGGGCCGCGAGGGCCGTCTCCCGGGGCGATGCGCTCAACGTTCCGTACCCTCCAGGACTGCGCGGTGCGTCCCCATTATAATAAAAGGTTCGTGGTAGCATGGTCCCCGATTCCCCGGAACGGAGGCGTCCGAACCCGCCTTGGAAGGCGTCCAGCTGATCCTCTTCTGGCTCTGCCTCGCGGCGTACGGCGCGGAGGCGGGTTTCCGCCTCGGCGGCGTCGCGCCGCAGAGCCCGTGGAAGTCGCCCCTCGCGGCGGGGGTCGCCCTGCACGCCCTGTTCCTCGCCCTGCGCTGGCACCTGTCCGGCCACGCGCCGATGGCGGGGCTCTTCGAGTCGCTCACCGTCTTCTCCTTCTGCTGCGCCCTCGCGGGGCTGATCCTCTTCCGGGAGGAGGAGACCGCGGCGGCCTGGAAACCGTTGTCCGTGCTCACCCTGCTGCCGCAGGCGGGGGCGGCGCTGCTCGACAAGAAGCTGACGCCGCTCTACCCGGCGCTCGACACGCCGTGGTTCGCCACCCACGTGGGGCTGTCGTTCCTCGGCTACGGCTTCTTCGCCGCGGGGCTGGCCCTCGGCGCGGTCTACCTTCGGGCCGGCGGGGAGGCGGTGTACCGCGCCGCCGGGAAATCCGCCTTGTACGGCTTCTCCGCGTTTTCCGCCGGGATGGTGTGCGGCGGGATCTGGGCCTACTACGCGTGGGGGTCGTACTGGATCTGGACGCCCAAGGAGATCTGGTCCGTCATCGTGTGGATCTACTTCGCCGCGCTGACCCACCTGAAGTTCATCCCCGCGCAGGAGGGTTGGCCCGGCTGGACGAAGCGGCTCGAGATGGGCGCGACCGCCGCCGGGTACGTCGTCATGCTCCTCACCTTCCTCGGCGTCAGCCTGCTGCTGCGCAGCTCCCACTCCTTCTGATGGCCCTCTGGCGGTTCCTGACCTCCCTGAAGACGTGCTCGTGGGCCGCGCTCGCGTTCTGCGTCGCCGGGGCCGCCGGCTCCGTCGTGATGGGAAGGTACCCGGAGCTGTTCGCCGACATGGACGCGCAGGTGTTCGCCGGCTGGTTCGCGCGGAAGGGGACGGTCGACCCGGGGCCCACGCTGTGGCTCTACGGGCTCCTCCTCGCCACCGGCCTGCTCGCGATCAACGCGGCGTGCTGCACGGCGGAGCGCCTGGTCCAGATCTTCCGGGGGACGTTCACGCTGCGGCGCCTCCTGCCCCACGTGATGCACCTCGCCTTCCTGGGAGTCGTCCTGTCCCACCTGGCGAGCGCGCTGTACGGCGACCGGATCCCGGGGGTGGCGGTCCCGCAGGGCGGTTTCGCGCCTGTGGGGAACACCGGCTGGGTGCTCCGGCTGGACCGGTTCGACGCGGTGATGGCGCCGCAGGGGTACCCGAAAGATTTCTCCGCGACGGTGACGCTCTTCCGCGACAGGACCCCCGTGGCCCGGGGCGTCGTGCGGACGAACGAGCCGCTCTTCCACGAAGGGTACGGGATCTACATCAAGAATTTCGGCTCCACCCCGTGGGGCGCGCCGTACGCGGTCTTCGACGCCAACCGCGACCCCGGCGCGACGGCGATCCTGCTCTCCTCGGTGCTGTTCACCGCGGCGAACCTACTCTACCTCTTCCCCTCCCGGAGGAACGATGCGTAAACCGCTGCCGCTCAGGAAAGGGGACGTGATCGCCGTCTGCGCCCCCGCGGGGCCCGTTTCGGCCGGGCGCCTCGACCGCGGGATCGCCCGGCTTTCATCGGCCGGATACGTCCCCGAGATCGCGGAAGGGGTTCTCGCGGCGGAAGGGTACCTCGCCGGGGGCGACGACCACAGGACCCGCCAGGTCGAGTGGGCGCTGACGCTGCCGGAGGCGCGCGCGGTGATGGCGGCCCGGGGCGGGTTCGGCACGACGCGCATTCTCCCCCGGATCGACTGGCGCAAGGCGGCCCGGCGGCGGAAGATCCTGGTGGGGTTCAGCGACCTGACGGCCGTGCTGTCGTACCTCTCCACGCGACTCCGGTTCCCGTGCATCCACGGGCCGATGGCGGCGGCGGACCTCGCGCTGCGGTTCGACGCGGAAGCCCTCGACGCCTTCGCCCGCCTCACGGCGGGAAAAGTCTCCCCGCGGGAGCCGTGGGGTCCCCCGATGGAGCGGCTCCGCGGCGGCGCGGCGGAAGGGACGCTGACAGGCGGCTGCCTCTCCGTCGTCACTGCGCTGCTCGGGACGGCGCACGAGCCCGACTTCCGGGGGGCGCTGCTCTTCCTGGAGGACGTGGGGGAGCCCGCGTACCGGCTCGACCGGATGCTCACGCAATGGATCCAGTCCGGGCGGCTCGCGCGGATCGAAGGGATGCTGGTCGGGACGACGGCCCCCGCCCGGGGCGAAACGGAGGAGGCGGTCCGTCGGGCGTTCCACGACGCCGGGGCGGCCCTCTCCGTCCCCGTCTGGTACGGCTTCCCCGCGGGGCACGAGGGGAGAAACGTCGCCCTGCCGTTCGGCGTCCGGGCGCGG
>DASWBR010000259.1:0-11032 GCA_036390495.1 Candidatus Deferrimicrobiaceae bacterium
CGCGGGGCTCGGGGACGATCTGGCCCGAAAGTGTCCCGGTGGCCTCCGCGACCACCCGCCCGGGGAGCGCCGCCGACGCCGCGCAGATGAACGCCGCCTTCCAGGGGCGGGGATGCCTCTCGAGCTCGTGGAGCAGGTGGGCGTTGTTCGCCGCGTCCGACGCACCCTCGCCCGCGTACCGGGCGGAGCGCACGCCGGGCTGTCCGCCCAGCGCGTCCACCGACAGGCCGGAGTCGTCCGCCACGCACAGCACTTTGAGGGCCTGCGCGTAGTGCAGCGCCTTGATCCGGGCGTTCTCCGCGAAGGTCTTCCCGTCCTCGCGCGGTTCCGCAACGGCGTGCAGGTCCGCCAGCGTGATCACCTCGACGTTCTTCTGAACCCCGAGACCCAGCAGGGCGCGGATCTCATCCACCTTCCCGCGGTTCTTCGTCGCGATCAGCAGCTTCATCGGCCCGTCTCCCCCGTCCATTGCCGCTGCGCCTTCAGGATCTTCCTCCCGGCCGCCACGGCGGCGGAGAGCATCGCGTCGAGCTGTCCCCGGGAAAACGGCTCCCGCTCCGCCGTGCCCTGCACCTCGATCAGTCGCCCGGCCCCGGTCATCACCACGTTCATGTCCACTTCGGCCGTGGAATCCTCCGGATAGTCCAGGTCCGAAAGCACACGACCCCCCACGATCCCCACGCTCACCGCGACGACGTGGTCGAGTACGGGGTTTCGCGGGACCTCCCCCGCCGCAACCAGTTTCCGGCACGCCTGCCACAGGGCGATCCACGCCCCGTTGATGGAGGCGGTGCGGGTTCCGCCGTCGGCCTGCAGCACGTCGCAGTCGACGGTGACCGTCCGTTCCCCCAGCGCCTCGAAATTGACCACCGCGCGGAGCGCCCGCCCCACCAGCCTCTGGATTTCGTGGGTGCGTCCCTGCACCTTGCCGGTCCGGGCCTCCCGGGCGACGCGGGTGTTCGTGGCCCTCGGCAGCATGGAATACTCCGCCGTGACCCACCCCCTCCCCGACCCCCGCAGGAACGCCGGGACGCGGTCCTCCAGCGTCGCGGCGCACACCACCCGGGTGTCGCCCATCGCGAAGAGGACCGACCCTTCCGCGTGCTTCTGGACCCCGGGGGTCACTTCGATCGGCCGGATGTCGCCCGGTCGCCGCCCGTCGGCGCGCCTTCCCCCCATCGGCTCTCCGGCCCCCTCTCCGCGGATGCCGGCGGCCCCCCGCTGCGGACCGCCTTCCTGCGCGCCATTATATCGGAAAAGCGCGGCGGGTCAGATGCAGCGGGTGAGGATCGCCAGCATCCCGTCGATCTCCTCCCGCGAGACCGTCAGCGCGGGCATGAACCGGATGATGTCCGGCCGGGGGGAGTTGAGGAGAAGACCTTCCCCGAGGGCGCGATCCACCACCTCCGACGCCGCGTCCCTCCCCAGCGACAGGGCCAGCAGCAATCCACGGCCGCGAACCCCGCCCAGCCCCTTCGCCGCCGATAGCGCATCGATCCGGGAGCGCAGATAATCCCCCGACGCGACCACCCCGTCGAGGAAACCGGGCCGGGTGATTTCCTCCATCACCGCGCAGCCGGCGGCCGTCACCAGGAGATTCCCGTTGAAGGTCCCCCCCTGCTCGCCCGGCTCGAAGACGGAGACTTCCTCCTTCGCGACCAGCGCGGCGAGTGGAACCCCGCCGCCCATCCCCTTTCCGAGGGTCATCACGTCCGGCTCGATGCCGTAGTGCTGGTAGGCGAAGAGTGTCCCCGTGCGCCCCATCCCGGTCTGGATCTCGTCGACGATCAGGAGAACGCCCCTCTCCGCCGTGAGCCGGCGGAGTCCGCGGAGGTAGCCGTCTTCCGCCGGGATCACCCCCGCCTCGCCCTGGATCGGTTCCACCATCACGGCCGCGGTCTTTTCCGTCACCGCAGCCGCCACGGCGTCGAGGTCGTTCAGAGGGACCTTGGGGAATCCCGGCACCTTCGGTTCGTAGAGATCCTTCCACCGCGGGTTCCCCGAGGCTGACATGGTCGCCAGCGTACGCCCGTGGAAGGAGCCTTCCATCGTGACGATCTCCCAGGCGCCGCGGCGGCGAACCTGACCCCACTTCCGTGCGAGCTTGATCGCTCCCTCGTTCGCCTCGGCCCCGCTGTTGGCGAAGAACACCTTCTGGAAGCAGCTGTGGCGCGCGATGAGTCCCGCCAGCCGCGCGGAGGGCGCGTTGTAGAACGCCGGGCTGCAGTTGATGAGGGCGTTGGCCTGCCGGGTCACGGCGGACACGATCGCGGGGTGGCAATGCCCGAGGCAGTTGACCGCCCAACCCTGGACGAAGTCGAGGTACCGGCGTCCCTCCCGGTCGAACAGCCACGAACCTTTCCCCTCCACGAAGATCACGGGCGGACGTCTCGCGACGTGCATCAGCGCATCCAGCGCGGGCTTCGGCTCGGCCATCGTCGGATTCCTCCGTACTATGGACGGGGTATCGCGCGGAATGGATTCACGGAGGATACGGCGGAAAAAGATTCGGCCGGGATTCTCCGGCCCGCCGGCTGCGTCCCACGGCTTGCAGCCTTCCGGCCCGGTTCCCGGCCTGCAGCTACCCGATCCCGGCCCGCCGTCCGTCCCCGGCGGGGGCTCCTCTCACGCCGCGTAGTGCTCCGCGGCGGGGATCTTCATCAGGATCGCCTTCAGGATCTCCTCGCGCTCCTTCAACCCCTCGCGCATCTTCCGGTTGTCCGTGTTGGCGATCTCCATCAGCATCTCGTTGATCGCCTTCTCCAGGGTCTCCCGCAGGACGAAGCTCTCGGGGCCGGTCAGGGTCAGTTCCATGATTCCACCTCCTCCATGCCCGCAAAGCCGTCCGGTTGCAAGCCGACGCCTGTCTCCTGGTTAAATTATATCGCCCCCGCCACCGGAGGGGGAAGCTTCTTGAGGAGGAGGAGTTCCGTGATCCCGAGGAAGAAGCGGCGGGAGAAAGCGACCTCGAACCCCTCCGCGCGGAGGATCCCGGCGAACTTACGACGATCGGGAAATACCTTCAGGCTTTCGGCTACATACCCATGAACCTCGGGGGTGCCGTGAAGGAGGAGCCCCCAGAGGCCGCACCAACCCTTCAGGAGGAGGTACTGGAGCTTCTGGAGGAGGGGGGATTCCGGGCGGGAGAAATCGAGGAGCGCCGCCACCCCGTCGCCCCTCAAGACCCGCCGGATTTCCGCCAGGGCGTTGCCGAGCTCCGGCGCGTTCCGGAGCGCGTAGCTCCCGGTGACGATGTCGACGGAGCCGTCCGGGAACGGGAGGGCGTCCATGTCGCCGCTCCCGAAGCGGAGGTTCGGAAACCGGTTTCGCGCCCGGGCCTCGGCAAGCATCGGGGCGGCGATGTCCACCCCCGTCACGGTACCTCCCGGGTACCGCGCCGCCAATAGGAACGCGACGTCCCCCGTCCCGCAGGCGATGTCGATGCACGCCGGTTCGCTGCGGGACGGCAGGGAGTCGACGAGGGCCCTTTTCCACGCCGCGTCCCTCCCGAGCGACATGGCCTTCGTGGCGAGGTCGTACCTCGGCGCGGCCTCCGCAAAGTGGCGCTCGTTGAAAAACCGCTTCCGCTCCGGGACCCGCACGTGGTCCCGCGCCTTCAGCGCGAAACGCCCGCCCACTCCCGGCTACCTCTTCTTCCCGGGCAGGTAACGCCACATGTCGCCGCCTTCGAGGGAGCGGAACAGCTCCTCGTACGCCACCAGCGCCTTCTCGCGCTGCGCCTCGTCCACCCGCACCGCCCTCGAGGCGAACTGGTGGCACCAGCGGCACTCCCCGCAATCCACGTCGCGGCACCCCTCCTCGCGGAACCGGTCGAGGAAGCCGTCCAGGGCCCGGTTGTCCACGTACACGGCCGGAGGGCCCTCCACCGGGCGCGTCATGTGGCGAATGTCCGCGAGCCGCTTCAGCAGCAGGAGCCGCGCGGGGTTTACCAGGAGGGGCCGCAGCAGGTACCGGAGGAACCACCCCGGGCCCTTCCGGTAGTACGGCTCGTCGCCGTTCATCCCCTGGAAGGCGTACGGCTGGACCAGGTCGAGGAGGTTGCCGTCGTACCGGCGGGCCGCGTACGCCCGCACGCGGTTCACCATCACCGGCGTGGGAAGGTCGCGCTCCGCCACCTTGAACAGGTCGTACCCCATCTCCTCGTAGGCCGACAGGTCCTCCGGGCGGATCCACTCCGACCGGACGTAATTCACCGGCTCGCGCAGCTTCATCTCCGTGCACCGCAGGAAGCACCAGTCGATGAAGAAGCCGCGGTTCCCGTGCCACGACTGCCCGGCGTGCGCGAGGGCGTTCATGTGGGACGGGGAGAGCGCGCAGGAGGAGAGGCAGTTGTTGTTGACGAGGAGCTCCAGGTCGCATCTCACCGCCTTGCGGATCCGCGACAGCGTGGCGAACTCGCGGTTCACGAGGATGCTGTCGAGGACGACGCAGTCCGCCCCCATCTCCTCCCACATCTGCGCCTTGCGTACGCGGTCCACCCCGCCGAAGACGGAGATCCGGACCTTGAGCGACGGGAACCGGGTCTTCACCAGCCGGAGCAGATAGGGGGAGGAGACCGTCACGGAGTCCACGCCGATCTCCCCGAGCCACCCGCAGAGCCCCTCGATCTCCCCCTGCCCGGCCCGCGTGATCTCCCGGTTGCCGAGGCACGCGGCGTTGAGGAGGTAGTTGAAGCCGAATCCCGCCGCCCTCGCGTCCCGGACGTGCGCGGCGAGCCGCTTCCGGGAGATCGGGGCGAGCTGGTACGACGCCCGCCCTCCGCCCACGGCGTCCTCCCTAAGCTTCCCGAACAGCTCGACGACCGGGTATTCCCGGAGCAAGTCGATCAGGTGCGGGTCGAAGTTCGTCGCGACGCTCAGCCTCAAGAGGGTCCCCCCTGCTTCCCGTCCCCTTCCGATGGCGCGGACTCCGCCGGGGATTCGGGCGGGAGCATCGGCTCGAGGAGGTTCCAGGAATCCTCGCGGCCCAGCTTCAGGGCGTCCCAGGCGATCTCGTAGATGTTCCCCCGCACGTAGGCCCGGGAGAGCGGCAGGACGGCGATCTGCCGCCGGGAGGCGACGCGCATGCGGCCTCCCTTTTCCACGAGCGCAGGCTCGGCGATCGCCACGATCGAGGCGTCGCCGGAGAGGATGAACTCGATCAGCATCCTCTGGCTCCGGTCCCCCCGATCCTCGCGGCTGCGGAACCGTTCCTGGATCCCGGCCTGCGCGGACTGGAGGGCGTCGACGTACTTCATCGCGTCGCCGTGCCCGGGGCGGTCGGGCGGCCAGGCGGCCATCTCCTTCTTCCGGATTTCGGCGACCACGCGCTTGAGGTACTTCGTGTAGAGGACGGTCTGCATGACGACGGCGGACCCCCGCCGGACCAGGCGGACCTCGCCCACCGGCTGCTCCTCCGAGGGGACGAATCCCGCCCGCGCGATCTGGTCCCTGGAGCCGTCCAGGAGTGGCGCCCAGGCCGCCGGCGGTTTTCCTTCCGCGGCGCCGGCCGGGGCTGCGATCGCAGCCAGGATCAGGGCGGCAAGCATCTGCCTCCTCATCCCCGCGCCCCCTTCCCCTGGCGGTCCGCGAGGACCAGGCACGCCGGCAGGACCAGGAGGACGCAGGCGAGGGCTGCCAGCATCGTCCCCCCCGCCAGGAGGGAGAAGTGGATGGTGGGCCTGAAGCTCCCGAGCCCGCCGACCCCGAAGCCGAGAGCGAGGATGATCGACGAGGCAGCGAGCGCCCGCCCCGCGCCGGCGGTCGTCCGCCCGACCGCCTCGCGGGCGTCCCCCCGGTATTCCCGCCGGTACCGCGCGATGTAGTGGATCGTGTTGTCCACCACAAGGCCCAGGACCACGGGGGCAACCATCGCCGTGCCCGTGCTCAGGTCGATCCCGGCGTACCCCATGGCCCCGACGGCCAGCAGCACGGGGACCAGCGCCGGGACCAGCGCGGCGAGTGTGAACGCCGCGGAACGGAACAGCAGGTGGATGGCGAGCATGATCGCCGCCAGGGAGAGCGAGATGCTCGCGACCTGCCTCCGCACCAGACGGTTGGAGTCCTGCGCGACCTGGTAGAAGCTTCCGGTCGGCACCAGGGAGTACCGCTCTCCGAAGATATCCCTTCCCCCGTCCAGGAGCTTCCGGACGAGGGGCGCGGCCTCGGCCGTCCCGATCGCGTGGACCCGCACGCTGACGCGGGCGACGGTCCGGTCGGCCTTCATCAGCTTTTCGAGGAACGGCTGCTCCCGGTCCGCCGACAGGAGATCGAAGCCGTAGAGCAGGTCGTCGTCGGTTTCCGGGAGACGGGGCGCATTAGCGCCCGTCTCCGCCGCGTGGATCATCCCGATGACATCGGCGATGCTGTACGTTTCGGCGACGGCGCCTTGCGCCGACGCGATCCCCTGGAACGCCGCGAGGGCGCGCATGTCCTCCGGCGCCGTCAGCGGGCGCCCGTCCGTGCGGGAGACCATGAACTCCAGCGCGTACACCCCCGCAAGGTTCCGGTCGATGAACAGGGTGTCCCGGTACAGGGGCGAGCCCGGCGGAAGGAACCGCACGAGGTCGGTGTTGTTCCGCACCCGGGAGATGCCGGCGACAGCCGCCAGGGAGACGAGCAGGGCGACTGACAGGACAGCCCCGTACCGCCCGGTGGAGAGGCGCGCCGCCGCGCCGAGGAACCGCCCCTGCCGGCCGGGCCCGGGGGACGACTTGCCGCCGCGGGGGCGGCGGAAGAAGGTCAGGGCGACAGGGACGAGGGTGACGCTCACGGCGAAGGAGACGAACACCCCGAGGGCACCGAACAGACCGAACTGCCGGACCGCCGGGACGTCGCTGACGGCAAGGGAGAGGAGACCGAACGCCGTGGTCAGGGCGGTGTAAAGGGAGGGGCCGAAGAGCCGGCCGGTCTCGCGGGCGATGGCGTCCAGGCAGTTTTCCTCCCCCTGCGGCATGTGGAGCCAACCGTCGTAGAGGTGGATGCTCGTGGAGACGGACAGGATGATGATCAGCGGCGGAAGGAGGGCCGTGATCGGGTTCAGCCGGAAGCCGGACAGGGCGTACGCCCCCATCGTGCAGGCGAGGGTGACGACCTTCACCGCCAGCGGGATCAGGACTCCCGCAGCGCTCCGGAAGGTGATCGCCAGCATCGCGGCGAGGACCGCCATGGAAAGGGGGACCAGGAGCGCCTTGTCCCGGGAGACGAACCCGGCCACGTCGTGCTTCTGGACGGAGATGCCGGAGAGGTGGAGTTCGGCGTCACCGGCCCGGCGGGCCATCACTTCCCGGATCGCGTCCGTCAGATCCTCCCCGGTTCGGCCGGTCGCGGGCCTCTCCACGGGCTCGATCGCGATGGCCGCCGTGCGCCGATCCCGCGAGACGAGGAGGCCGGCCAGCTTCGGGTTCTCATCGAGGGCGGACAGGATCCGCCGGGAAACCCCCGGAGCGTCGAAAGGTCTCGGGACCAGGGGCTCGCTTTCCGCTCCCGCCGGGCCGTTCACCGCATGGCGTGCGTTCGCGAGGCTGTAGACCCTTCGGACGCCCGGAAGCCGCCGAATCTCGTCCGTCAACCCGTCGAGCACCCGCAGCCCCTCCGGCTCGAAAAGGCGCGGGTGGGTGACGCTCAGCACCACCTCTTCGTCGCTGCCGAAGGCGGATCGGAAGGCGGCGTACGACCGGCGCTGCGCCTCGTCCCGGGACACCATCGACCCGGTCTCCGCGTCCGCGCCGACCCGGAAGGCGGCGGCGGAGAAGCCCGCCGTCGCGAGGAGCAGGAGGGCAAGGAACGGGAAGCGTCCCCTCCCGAGCAGCCACGCGAGGAACGCCGCCAGGCCGGAGGGAACCCCCGGACCCGCCCCGCGCACCACCGCCGGCCGTCAGGCGAGCGCGCGGGCGGCGGAGGCGCCGGCCGCGGATGCCGCGGGAATGGCCGCCAGCGTCGCAAGCTCCACGGTCAGGCCGGGGCCGAAGGCGATCGCGCAGACCCGGGATTCCGGGCCACCGTCCTGCCGCCGGAGGATCTCCTCGAGGACGAAGAGGATGGTGGCGCTGCTCATGTTGCCGCACCGTCGCAGCACCTCCCGGGAGGCGCCAACCTGGGCGGGGGCGAGCCCGAGGGCCCGCTGCACCTGGTCGACGATCGACTTCCCGCCGGGGTGGACGGCCCAGAGATCGATGTCCGGGAGGGAGAGGCCGGCGACGGCCAGGGTCGGCTCCACCAGCCCGCGGATGTTCCCGCCGATGATCTTCGGCACGTAGCTCGACAGGGCGATGTCGAACCCCTGGTCCCCGATGCGCCACGTCATGTCCTGCTCGCCCGCGGGAACCAGGGCAGAGCGGAACTCCCCTAGGAGACAGGCGGAGGCGCCGGGCGACGGCGCGCGCGCGGAGACGATCGCGGCGGCGGCCCCGTCGGCGAAGAGGGAGTTCGCCAGCAGGTTGTCCTCCGAGCCGGTCAGCTGGAGATGGAGCGTGCACAGCTCCACGCACATCACGAGGACCACCGCGGAGGGGTCTGCCTCGCAGAACTGGGCCGCCATCCGGAGAGCCGGGAAGGCGGCGTAGCACCCCATGAACCCGAGGTGGTACCGCTGCGTGGCGTCGGACATCCCCAGCTCCCGAACGATGTAGTAGTCGGGCCCGGGGTTATAGAAGCCGGTGCACGACACCGTGACAACGTGGGTCACGTCGGCCGGGCCGAAGTCCGGGCAGTCCGCGAGGATCTTCCGCGCAAGGCGGACGGACATCTCGCGAGACTCGGCCGCGAAGATGTCGTTCCTCGCCGCGGTGCCGGGCCCCCGCAAGGTGCCGTCGGGGTCGCGGCGGAAGAAGGCTCCCTCCCCCTCGCCGTCGTAGTTCCGGAGGACGGAGTGCCGCCGCTCGATGCCGGAGTTCCGGTAGACCGCACGCACGAGCCGCTTCTCCCGGTCGTCCCGGGCCCACTCCTGCATCTTCCCCATCGCCTCTTCCTGCGCGAAGGAGAAATCGGGGAGCAAGGTGTCGATCCGGTGGATCCAGGCTGTCATGATGCTCCTCCGGCGCGGCGTACTGGTACGTCCCTCAGGGGGCGTCCTGGATGATGATGTGAACGGTCCCCTTCACGTCGACCCGGTCGGCAACCCGGATGATGCCGAGCACGGTGGGGGGTTTCAGTTCGAACTCCTTCAGCGATACGGGGAATTCCACGTCGAAGGCGGACCTTCCGCCTTCCTCCCTCCAGTTGCCGGCCGAGGCCGGGATCTTCCGCTCCACGCCGCGGATGACGAGGGTCACCTCGAGGGGCGTTTTCCCCCCCGGGTCCTTCCGCATCCTCTCCCGGAACTTCCCCGCGTCGACATCCCGCGCGACGGCACGGACCACCGGGTGGCGGTCGGACTGGAACATCTCCCGCATCTTCCCGTCCCGGGAGTCGTTCCCGGTCCTCATCTCCTCCACGGGGAACTCCAGTTCGACCCGGGGGACGACCGGGTTCCCCGCCGCGTCTCTCGAAACCGGCGCGGCGAACGGCCTGGAAGTCACGGTCCCCGAGAAGTCGTGCAGCGTCGATGTCCCCAGGAAGCGGACGTCGCATGCCCCCTGGATATTCCCGGCAAAAGAATGTCCCGCCAGCAGCGCCAGCAGGACGATCGCCAGACGGCATCTCACGGGGAAGCCGCTCCTTTCGCGGATTCCAGGCGGCCGAGGCGGAAGGCGTCGGGAATCTCCTGTATCATCTTACCATGGACCTCCCGGTGGCCTGGGTGACGCCGGCGCTGATCGCGCAGCGCCTCCTCGAACTGCGGCATTCCGGGAGGAACCGGCGCCGGCTCCTCTCCCGCGGCGGGAAGGAGGTCCGTCCGGACACGTACCGCACGATGGTCGCCCTCCACGCGCTGTTCCTCGCCTCCCTCGCGGTGGAATCGTTCCCGTGGCGGGTCCCGCTCGATACCCGGACGATCGCATGCCTCGCCGCCCTGGTGCCCGTCACCGCGCTGCGGTACTGGGCGATCGCCTCCCTCGGCGAGTACTGGAACACCCGGGTCATCGTCGTGCCGGGGGCACGGTTGGTCCGTTCCGGCCCGTACCGTTTCCTCCGCCACCCGAACTACCTCGTCATCGTGATGGAATTCCTGATCCTTCCGCTGCTGATGCGCGCGCCGGTCACCCTCGTCCTCTTCTCCCTGGCCAACCTGGCGGTCCTCCGCCAGCGGATCCGGATCGAGGAGGATGCCCTGCGGCGGGACACGGACTACGCGGACCGGTTCGGGAGGGAATAGACCGGGGTCCCCGCCGGAAGTCCCGGAAAATCTCAGCCGCTCCAGACGAATGTCCCCCTCCGCAGGTCTTCGAGGGCCCGCTCGATCTCCTCCTGCGTGTTCATCACGAAGGGGCCGTACCGGGCAATCGGCTCACGCAACGGCTTCCCGGACAGCAGGAGGAACCGCACCGGCTTCTTCCCCGCCGCTTTCGCCCGCACCCGGTCCCCGTCTCCGAAAACGACCATCCGGGGAGAAGGGACCACCTGCTCCCCCTCCCCCCCGAACACGCCGTCTCCCTCGAAGACGTACGCGAGGGCCGCGTGACCCGCCGGAACCGGTTGGACGTATTCCACTCCCGCCGGAACCGTGACGTCCAGGTACTCGGGGTCCGCCGCGATCTCCGTCACCGGCCCCTTCACCCCTTCCGACTCCCCCGCCACCACCCTCACGGTCACGCCGTCCTGCCGCCGCACCACCGGGATCGCGGCGGCAGGGATCTCCTGGTACCGGGGGCGGCTCATCTTGAGGCGCGCCGGCAGGTTCACCCAGAGCTGGAATCCTTCCATTCTCCCGTCCTTCGGCTTCGGCATCTCCTCGTGGAGGATCCCGCCGCCCGAGGTCATCCACTGCACGTCCCCGGCGCCGATCGTCCCCGCATTCCCGATGCTGTCCCTGTGGTCCACCAGCCCGGTCAGCATGTACGTGACCGTCTCGATCCCCCGGTGGGGGTGCATCGGGAACCCGGCAAGGTAGTCCCGGGGATCGTCCGACCCGAAATGGTCGAACAGCAGGAACG
>DASWBR010000260.1:0-3090 GCA_036390495.1 Candidatus Deferrimicrobiaceae bacterium
CGGGAGGCGCCGAGCAGGCCGGGGCCCCCGCCTGAACCCCGGATTCCGAGTACCCATCCCCGGGGGCGTCCTCGACCTGTCCGGCCCGCCCCTCCTCATGGGAGTCCTCAACGTGACGCCGGACTCCTTTTCCGACGGCGGGGCGTACGCCACCCCCGATGACGCCGTCTTCCGCGCCTTGGAGATGGCTTCCCAGGGTGCGGCGATCCTCGACGTCGGAGGGGAGTCCACGCGGCCCGGGTCGAGGCCGGTCCCCGTCGAGGAGGAGCTGCGCCGCATCCTGCCGGTGCTTCGCGACCTTTCCCAAAAAACGAACGCGGTGATATCGGTGGACACCACGAAGGCGGCGGTGGCAATGGAGGCGATCGGTGCAGGCGCACGGATCGTCAACGACACGAGCGCGCTGGCGGACGATCCCGGCATGGCCGCGGTGGTCCGCGATTCCGGGTGCGCCGTGATCCTGATGCACCGGCGCGGGTCGCCCGCTACCATGCAGGACGCCCCGCACTACGACTCGCTGTTCCCCGAACTGCTCGCCGAACTTTCCGGACGGATCGAGGCCGCCGTGGCCGCCGGTATCGACCGGGAGCGGATCCTCGTCGACCCGGGGATCGGCTTCGGGAAGAGACTTTCCGACAATCTGGCTCTCCACCGCCACCTCGGGAAGCTCCACGCCCTGGGGCGGCCGATCGTGTTCGGGTCGTCGCGGAAACGGTTCATCGGAGACCTCACCGGCGCCTCCGCGGGCGGGCGGATCTTCGGGACCGCGGCGTCCGTGACCGCAGCGGTGCTGGCCGGCGCGCACGTCGTGCGCGTGCACGACGTGAAGGAGATGCGCGAAGTGGTGCAGGTGGCCGCGGCGATCCGGGAGGCGCCGGAATGTTAGGCGGCCTCCTCTCCATCCGGGCGGTCGACGTCCTCGACATCCTCCTCGTCGCCTTCATCATCTACTGGGTGCTGCTCTTCATCCGCGGGACCCGGGCCGTCCAGATGCTGCTGGGGCTGCTCATCCTGATGGGGATGTACGTGCTCTCGAAGAAAGTGGGGATGGTCACCTTCCAGTGGCTGGTCGGGAACTTCCTGGAGAACCTCCTGGTCGTCCTGGTCGTCGTCTTCCACAACGAGATACGGCGCGCGCTGGCCCGCATCGGGCAGTGGCGGATCTTCGGCCAGGGGGGGAGCGCCCCCGATCCGGACGTGCTCGGCGAGATCGCGCGGAGCGCCTTCCTGCTCGCCTCGGCTCGCACCGGCGCGATCCTGCTGCTGGAGCGGGGGATGGGCCTCTCGGAATACTCCGAGCACGGGAAGGCGATGGACGCACTCTTTTCCCACGAACTGGCCGCGGCTATCTTCGCGCCCGGCTCCCCCGTGCACGACGGGGCGGTCGTCATCCGGGGGAACCGCGTCGCGGCGGCGGGGGTGATCCTCCCGATCCCGGCGGATTCTTCCGCGACGCGGGACATGGGGACCCGGCACCGGGCGGCGTTCGGCCTTGCGGCGGAAACGGACGCGGTGGGGATCGTAGTTTCGGAGGAGACGGGAAACGTGACGGCCTTCCACCACCGCGAGACCCGGAAAGTGGAGACGCCGGAGGAGCTCCGGGAGCTGCTCGGGAAGCTGTTCCGAGTCGAGAGGAGCGGGCATGATGGCGTCTGACCTGTTCGGAGCCGTCCGACGCTTCGCGACCCACAACGTGGGCATGAAGCTCCTCGCCTTCGTCCTGTCGGTCGCGTGCTGGCTCTTCGTGGCGGGGGAGAGCAAGGTGCTGGTGGGTTTCAGCGTCCCGCTCGAGATCCGGGACGTGCCGAAAGGGATGACGGTGACGAACAAGGTAGAGCGCAAGCTGGATCTCCGCCTCGCGGGCCCGTCGTCCATCCTCTCCGGGCTGAGAGCCTCCGACGTGGCCGCCGCCATCGACCTCTCGGCCGCGAAACCGGGCCGCCAGACCGTGACCCTCGACGACCGCGTGGTGAAGGTGCCGCCGGGGATCGCGGTACAGCGGATATTTCCTCCTTCCGTGGAGGTGATCCTCGAGAGGACGGAACGGCGCGTAGTGCCGGTGGTCCCCCGCATCGGGGGCACGCAGACGATCCGCCGGAAAGTGGAGAGGGTGGAGGTTGTTCCCCCTTCGGTGGAGGTCGAGGCGCTCCCCGAGGAGTTCTCCCGCATGTCCGCCGTCTTCACGGAGGAAGTCGTGCCGGAACGGGACACGGACGTCTTCTCGGCCCCGGCGCGCGTGGAATTACGGGAGCCGCATGCTAAAATCGTGGGCAGTCCGGACGTCCGCGTGAAGGTCTATTTCCGGAAATAGGAGGGTTCCCGGTGTCCAGGAAGCTGTTCGGAACCGACGGGGTGCGCGGGGTCGCCAACACCGACCCGATGACCGTGGAGACGGCGCTGGCCCTGGGCCAGGCTGTGGCCCACATGTTCCGGAACAAGAGCGGCCGGCACAAGATCGTCATCGGCAAGGACACCCGGCTCTCCGGGTACATGTTCGAGACCGCCCTCTCCGCCGGGATCTGCGCGATGGGGGGGGACGTCCTCCTCGTGGGCCCGATGCCCACGCCGGGGATCGCTTTCCTTACCCACTCGATGCGGTCGGACGCCGGGGTGGTGATCTCCGCCTCCCACAACCCGTACCCCGACAACGGGATCAAGTTCTTCGGCCGCGACGGGTTCAAGCTGCCCGACGACGTGGAGTCCCGCATCGAGGGGCTGATGTACGGGGAGCACCTCAAGGAGAACCGCCCCCCCTCGCCGGAGATCGGCCGTGCCCACCGGATCGACGACGCCACGGGCCGGTACATCGTCTATCTGAAAAGCACCTTCCCGTCGCACCTCTCCCTGGACGGCCTCCGGATCGTCGTGGATTGCGCCAACGGCGCGGCGTACCGGATCGCCCCGCAGGTGTTCGCGGAACTGGGCGCGGAGGTGATCCCCATCGGGGTGAATCCGAACGGCCTGAACATCAACGACCAGTGCGGCTCCCTCTACCCCGAGGTGGTCTCGGTGAAGGTGAAGGAGGCGCGGGCGGATCTTGGGATCTCGCTGGACGGCGATGCCGACCGGGTAATCGTAGTGGACCAGAAG
>DASWBR010000261.1:0-4092 GCA_036390495.1 Candidatus Deferrimicrobiaceae bacterium
AGGAGGCCGGGCGGAAGGACCACCCCGTCGAAGGCGTTAGCCATCCGGGAGGCGTTGACCGGGATCTTCTGGACGGTCTGCTTCCACGCCACTTCCGCGTATTGCGCGGGGGTGACCGGGGCAGCGCCCACATATCCGGAAACGTGGAGGAAATCCCGCGCCCGATCCCGGCCCAGGTCCGTGAGGGCGAACTGGTACGTGGCCCGCACGTCCCCCCCGCTCTTCACCTCGGCAAGGCGCTCTCTTTTGAGGATGTCCGCGAGGTCGCTGGCGACGCTGATGGGAAGTGCAAGCCGGCCCGAAAGGGAGGCGAGGGACATCGTCCCCCCGGAGTAGAGGATCTTGCACGCCAGTTCCACGAGGAAGCTCGAGCGATGCCCCGTCTCCTCCAGACTTTTCGGGGCGATCGGGGGAAGGGCGGACAGGTGAATGGCGTGCGCAGCGACGCTCATGCGGTACCTCCCTGGGTGAACTGGAACTCCACGGTGTCCCCCACCCGGGTCGTGGTCCTGTCGATCGTCCCGGCCGGAAGTTCGAGGACCCCCCGGGCCCTCCAGAAGATCCGGGAGATCCGGTTGCGGCGGAAGCGCCGGCATGCCCCGACCACCCGGCCGGCCCGGTCGAGGAACACGGCGTCGAATTCGTACCGCATCCCGAAGGAGTGGATGCTCCGGCACGGGTGGAGCCATAAACCTTCCCCCCGGGGGAGCGATGCGGTGCCGAGGAGGCCGCGGGTCCTCGCGAGGAGGCTCCGGGCCTCCACGATCCGTTCCGCGAGCAGGGCGTATCGGGACACGTTGACAGCCTTCATCCCCCTTCCTCCTCACCCGCCGCCGTTGTTGCCCATCGCCGGGAACAGGACCCGGATGATCTGGAGAACGCCCGGGCCGAGGATCACGATGAAGAGGGCGGGGAAGAGGAGGAACACGAGGGGGAAGACAAGCTTGATCGTCGTCTTCGCGGCAGCCTCCTCGGCGCGCTGGCGGCGCCGCACCCGCAGGGAGTCGGAGTGGACCCGCAGGGACTGGGCGAGGCTGGTCCCCAGCCGCTCGGTCTGGATCAGCATGGCGACGAGCGACTTCACGTCCTCCACCCCCGTGCGGTCGGAGAGTGCGCGGAGTGCGTCGATCCGGGGCTTTCCGGCGACCATCTCCCGGTTGACGATGTCGAACTCCTCGCTCAGCACGGGGCTGGAGAGGCGAAACTCCTCCGCGATCCGGACGAAGGCGGAGTTGATTCCAAGTCCCGCCTCGACGCAGACGGTCATGAGGTCCAGCGCGTCGGGGAGGGAGTCGGTGATCGCCTCCTGCCGCTTCCGGGCCTTCGACTTCAGGTACGCGCCGGGGAGGAGAATTCCGGCGCCGGCCCCCGCGAGGGCGAGCAGGAGGAGGAGCCGGTCGGCCGTTCCCAGCGCTTTCCCGACTCCGGCCAGCGCGGCGGGGAGGAGGAGGGGAGCCGAGAGGCGGATCCACCAGTACGCCCGCTCGGCACCGCCGGAGCGGTATCCCGCCTGCGCGAGGAGAAGCCGGTACCCCGCGGCGTCTTCGCCCGTGACCCTGGCAACGATCTCCTCGCTCCGCCTCGCCACCGGGTCGGCCTTTCCCCACAACCGGGCGATCCGCCCCCAGGCCCGCTCGACGGCAGGGGCGGGGACGTCGCCGGCCGGCCCGATCACCTCCCGGAACCGGTGCTCGAGCGACGCCTGCCGGGTGGACGACCACCAGAATACGGCCAGGGCCACCATCGAAAGGGCCAGGAACACGGAGATGCTGATGAAGAGGATCACGGTTTCCCCCTTCCGGTCAGATCTTGATCCGGATGATCTTGCGGATGACGATTGCCCCGGCGATCTGCATGGAGAGGGCCAGGGCGATCAGGAACTTCCCGGCGCTTTCGGTCCAGAGAGGCTTCAGGTAGTCGGGGTTGAGCGCCCCGATCGCGAGAGCGACGGCGATCGGCAGGAACGTGAGGATCAGGCCGGTCATCCGGGCCTGCGCCGTGAAGACTTTCAGCTGCCCCTGGATCCGGAACCGTTCGCGGATGACGTGCGCGATCTTGTCGATGATTTCCGCGAGGTTTCCGCCCGTCTCCCGCTGGATGAGGATCGCCGTGACGAAGAACTTGGCGTCGAGGCTGTCGACCCGCCGGGTCATCCCCATGAGCGCCTCCCGCAGCGGGACGCCCAGGTTCTGCTCGTCGAACACCTGGCGGAATTCGGTTCCCATCGGGTTGGGCATCTCCTGGGAGACGAGCTGGATGGCCCCCGTGAAGGAGTGCCCCGCGCGAAGGGATCTCGCGAACATCTCCAGCGCGTCGGGAAATTGCGCGATGAACGCCTTCATCCTGCGCGCCCGCTTGATGTTGATCACGGCGTGCGGCATCACCCCGAGCAGCACGGCCAGGGCGATCGCGAGGACGGGGTGCATGTGGAGGAGCAAGCCGGCGAGCGCCCCGATGGCGAAGAGGGCCAGGGAGAGGAGCGCGAAGGCGCCGACCTTCATCTCCACCCCGGCCTGCCGGAGCCGCGTGTCCATCCGCTGCGCGATGGCCAGGTACGAGAGGAGCCTCTGGAGGGGAGGCAGGTCGCTCAGGATCTCCTTCTTCAGCACGTCCGGGATGTCCGACTTCTCGATCCCGCGGATCTCGAGGAGGGCGAGACGCTCCTTCAGTTCCCTCCCTCCATCGCCCCTCGATTCCAGGAACATGTATAGGCCGAGCACGGCGACGAGGACGGCGGCGAAAACGATCAGCGGTATGGCGATCACGGGGTCCCCCTCACTTCTTCCGGTAGGCGAACACGTTGGCGGGGAGGTGGATGCCGGCGGCGTGGACAGCGTCGAGGAACTTCGGCCGGACCCCGGTCGGGCGGAACTCCCCCTGCACCTTCCCGTCCCGGTCCAGCCCCCGCTTCTCGTAAACGAAGATGTCCTGCATCACGACCACGTCCCCCTCCATCCCGGTGACTTCGCTGACGTTGACGACTTTCCGGGTCCCGTCGCTCATCCGGCACACCTGGAGGACGACGTTCAGCGCGGAGCTGATCTGTTCCCGGATGGCCTTCGTCGGGAGGTCGAACCCCGCCATCAGGACCATCGTCTCGATCCGGGAGAGGGCGTCCCGGGGGGTGTTCGCGTGAACGGTGGAGATGGAGCCGTCGTGTCCCGTGTTCATCGCCTGGAGCATGTCGAGGGCCTCGCCGGCGCGGACCTCGCCGACGATGATCCGGTCGGGGCGCATCCGGAGGGCGTTCCGTACGAGGTCCCTCTGGGTGACGGCGCCTTTCCCCTCGATGTTCGGCGGGCGGGTCTCCAGTCGCACGGTGTGCTCCTGCTGGAGGATCAGCTCCGCCGCGTCCTCCACGGTGATGATCCGCTCGTCGTCGGGGATCGAGGACGAAAGGATGTTCAGGAGGGTCGTCTTCCCCGCCCCCGTCCCGCCGGAAACGATGATGTTCATCCGGGCCTTCACCATTGCGTCGAACGTCTGCGCCATCTCCTCGGTCAGGGTGCCGTTGGCGAGGAGGTTCTCCATCCGGAGGGGCTGGACGCCGAACCGGCGGATCGATACCGCCGGCCCGTCGATGGCCAGCGGGGGGATGATCACGTTGACGCGGGAGCCGTCGGCCAGCCGCGCATCCACCAGGGGGGACGCCTCGTCGACGCGGCGCCCCACCTTCGAGACGATCCGCTCGATGATGGCCATCAGGTGCTCGTTGTCCTTGAACGCGACGTCGGTCTTGACGATCTTCCCGCGGCGCTCGACGTACACGCCGGACGGGCCGTTGACCAGGATGTCGGAGATCTCCGTGTCCTGGAGGAGAGGTTCCAGCGGCCCGAGCCCGAGCGTCTCGTGCTGGATCTCGACCACGAGCCGGTCCTTTTCCGGCCGGGAGAGGGGGATCCCCTCCTGGGCGATCATGTTCTCCACGACGGTCTTGATGATCCCGGAAAGCTGCTCGGGCGTGATGTCCGAGACGGTCGAGAGGTCCAGCCGGTCGATCAACCGCCGGTGGATCGTGCTCTTCAGTTCCTGGTACGGCCGGGTGTCCCCGGCCGCAGGCCTGCGCGGGGGCGTTTCCGGGGCCGCAACACC
>DASWBR010000262.1:0-5123 GCA_036390495.1 Candidatus Deferrimicrobiaceae bacterium
GGTAGCCAAAGTATTAGAGAACATAACAGGTCAGCCTCCTCCAACTTGGACTTGCCCCTGTGGAACATCAGATGATTATATTTTATTTATTAAAACTTATGCTAATGGAACACTGACTTGCCAAACTACTGTTTGGGCAGAAGGCCAAAAAACAATAGATATTAATGATCAAAAATACACTTCCTTGGTGTTTTCATTCTATCCCGGATCATATCCAAAACAGTCCTGTGGATTTTTTGAAACTTCCAAGTTTGTATTGACGGATGATCAGGCAAGCGCGTGTGTTGGTGAAATAAAAACAGCTGCCGAGTTGTTAGGGATAGTGTGCAGATAATCCGGAAATTGTTTGAAGGGGCGGGGCAACCCGCCCTTTCTATTTCTTGGTGGCGTATAGGGCAGCGTAGGGGCAAATAGAGGGTTAGCAGCAGGGCTAGAAACCAGGGCAGGCGTGGTTCCCTCCAGAGAGTGTCCGGGGGAAGCGGCGGCAGGATCGCCGCTTGTCGCCATCCGCCACTAAGCAGAGGGCTATCCCCCGGAAGCTGTTTACATCCTAACCCGTCCTCGGTATTCTCCCCGATTTTGGTTGCGCCGGGGTTGCGTCCGGTGGTCCGTTTTGTCCGAGTTCATCCAAGTTCATACCACCTAACCATCGCAAACCATTGTGTTTTGGCCTATCAAGTCCTTGTTTGACAAAGCGGAATGCCGAGGGCTATGATGGCGCCATGCAAATAGAAAAAGGGATCGACAAGCTCGTAAAAACCGTCCGGGTGATGGTCCTCGACAAGCCCGGGTATTTCGGGAAGGTGGCCACCGCCATCGGGGTGGCCGGCGGGAACATCGGCGACATCAAGCTGGTCGGCTACGGCCTCGAGTACAACACGCGGGACGTCACCATCTTCGTCGACAGCGAGGCGCAGCTCCAGCAGGTCCTCGAAGAGGTGGGCAAGGTCGAGGGCGTCATCATCTCCGACATCATCGACCCGGTCCTCGAAATGCACCGGGGCGGCAAGATCTGCACCAAGTCCCGGATACCCGTGGACAGCATCTCCACGATCCGGAAGATCTACACCCCCGGCGTGGCGAAGGTGTGCAAGCTGATCCAGAAGAAGCCGGAACTGGCGTACGACTACACCGCCATCCACAACACCGTGGCGATCGTCACCAACGGCACCGCCATCCTGGGGCTGGGGGACATCGGGGCGGTGGCCGGGATGCCCGTGATGGAGGGGAAGGCGGTCCTCTTCGACGCGCTGGTGGGGATCAACGGCGTGCCGATCCTCATCCAGTCGAAGGACAACGAGGAGATCATCCGGACGGTGGCCGCCATCGCGCCCACGTTCGGCGCCATCAAGCTCGAGGACATCAAGGCGCCCGAGTGCTTCGAGATCGAGGACCGCCTGGACGGGATGCTGGAAATCCCGGTGATGCACGACGACCAGCACGGGACCGCCGTGGTGGTCCTCGCGGCGCTGCTGAACGCGAGCAAGTACGTGGGGATGCAGGTCAAGAACGACACCGTCGGGATGGTGGGGCTCGGGGCCGCGGGGATCGGGATCTCCAAGCTCCTGATGGCTTTCGGGGTCCGCAAGATGCTGGGGACGGACATCAACCCCGTCGCCCAGGAGATCTTCGCGAAGGCGGGGGGGAAGCCGGTGACGCTCCCGGAGATCATGTCCACCGCCGACATCGTCATCTGCACGACCGGCGTGCCCGGGCTGATCAAGAAGGAGATGATCCGCAAGGGGCAGGTCATCCTCGCCCTCTCCAACCCCCGGCCCGAGATCTTCCCGGAGGAGGCGCGGGCCGCGGGGGCGTCCTTCGCCGCCGACGGCCGCGGGGCGAACAACGCGCTGGCGTTCCCGGGACTGTTCCGGGGGGCGCTGAACGCCCGCTCCCGCAAGATCAACAACCGGATGAAGATCGCCGCGGCGAAGGCCATCAGCGCCTGCGCCACCGCGGGAGAGCTCCTTCCCTCCATCCTCGACAAGGAGATGCACTCGAAGGTGGCGGAGGCCGTGGAACGCACCGCCTTCGAGACGGGCGTCGCGCGCCCCCGCCCGGAAGAGATCGAGGAAACCTGAAACGCCCTACGCGGGCCCCTTCCTCCGGAACGCCGCCCAGACCAGGACTGCCAGACCCGCGGCCGCCAGGAGGATGACCGCCTTCCCGTGGAATCCCCCCGCCTGCGGGGTGACCACCTTTTCCGCGATGGGGATCGCCACGTGCCGGAGCGACGGGGCGATGTCCGGGGTGGCTATCTCGTAGACGAGGGAGACCCGCGCCGCGGCGGGGACGCCGTTGTCCACCGGGAAGGAGAACCGCACCTGCCGGTTCTCCTTCGGATTGATCCGGTTGTCCTTCAGGACCTCCCGGGCGTCGAGGAAGATCTCCTCGGCCTTCGCCAGCGGCTTCCCGCTCCCGTCTCCCAGCACCCGCTCGAACACCTCCTCCCGCCGTCCCAGGTCGTTCCCCGAGGCGTCGTGCAGCGTGGACACCAGGCGGATCCGGTGGGTGGGGATGCCGGTGGGGGTCGCGTGCCCGACCTGCTCGTTCTTCAGGGACACCTCGACCCGCGCCTCCTGCCCGGTAAGCGTCAGCCGTGCCTGCATGGGGATCGCGCGCCCCAGCCGCTCCCGGCTATGCCCGCCCACCATGGCGTGGTCCAGCGGCCCTTTCTGACGCTTCCCCTCGATGAAGCGCGCGTCGAAGAGCTGCGGGAGGTGGCAGAACTGGCAGTGGACTCCCTCGCCCCGGTAGAAGCTCTTCTGCCACTCGCTGGCGGTCGTCAGGATCGGGGTGCCGTGCTCGTTCCGGTACTCGTGGCACCCCGCGCAGAACTCCGACGTGATGTGCAGCCCGGAAAATTCCGTCCTGTGGGGGCTCCTGCCGGTCCCTCCCCGGGGACCGAACTTGACGCCCGGCCTCGCCCTGTACCGCGGGAACGGCCCCCCGGGCGACACCGACTCCACGGAGTGGCAGAAGTCGCACGTCACCCCCTCCTGGGAGAAGATGGAGGCCCGCGGGTCCCGGGGAGAAAGCAGGGATCGCATGGGGTTGTGGCACTGTTCGCACGGGAGGGCGCGCCGGGGGTCCGCCCGGCGGATCCGCTCGTACGGAATCTGGAACGCCGGGTCGGTGAACGCGGTGGCGTGCCGGGACGATTGCCAGGTACGGTGGATCTCCGGGTGGCACTCCGCGCAGACCGAGGCGGACTGGAAGGACGCCGCCCGGGCGGCAGGGGTCGGCAGGAGGGCCAGGAGGGGCAGCAGCAGCGCCGTCCCGGCGATGAGGGGCACCCGGTTCACCGCCGACATTTTATCAGCGCCGTGGCGGGACGTAAACGCCCGTGCCACCCCGGGATTCTGTTAAAATCCCGGGCATGGGCGCAACGTGGATCCGCGGCGTGCTCCTCGTCCTGTTCGGTTACTTCCTCGGGTCGGTGCCGTTCGGCCTCCTGGTCGCGAAAGCGTTCGACCGGGGCCTGGACCTGCGGACGGCCGGATCCGGGAACATCGGGGCGACGAACGTGGCCCGCACGCTCGGGAAGGCGGCGGGGGGCATCACGCTGCTGCTGGATGCCGGGAAGGGGGTCTTCGCCCTCGCCCTGGCCCGCGTCTTCCTCGACGGGCCTGCGTACCCGTGGCTTGCGCTGGTCGGGGGGGCGGTGTTCCTCGGCCACATCTTCCCGGTCTACCTGCGGTTCAAGGGGGGAAAGGGGGTGGCCACAGCCCTCGGGGTCGTGCTGTTCCTTTCGCCGGAAACGGCCTTCGTCCTGGCTGTCCTGTTCGCGGCGGTCGTCTACTTCACCCGCTACGTTTCGCTGGGATCCCTGTGCGCCGCGGCCGGCCTACCGGTGGCGATGGCGTTCCTCGGCAAGTCGCGCGAATACGTGACCCTCTCCCTCTTCATGGGGTTCCTGGTGCTCTGGACCCACCGGGAGAACATCCACCGCCTCCTCGCGGGACAGGAGAGCAAATTCGGGGCGCCCCGCGGGGAGTAACACCGCTCCTACTTCCCGAAGTCGACCGTCGGGACCTCCTTCGCCCTTCCTTCCGCCTCGAAAAACGGCTTCGGGGCGAAGCCGCCGATCCCCGCCACGATGTTGCTCGGGAAGACGCGAATCGTCGTGTTGTAAGCCCGGACCGCCTCGTTGTACCGCATACGCTCCACGGTGATCCGGTTCTCCGCCCCGGCCAGTTCGTCCATGAGCCTCGTGAACGTCTGGTCGGCCTTCAGCTGCGGGTAGTTCTCGACGATCACCAGCAGCCGGGAGAGGGCGGAGGAGATTTCCGCGTTCGCCTTCATCGCCTCCTCCGGCGTGCGGGCGCCGGCCAGCTTCGCGCGCGCGGCCGCCACGTTCTCGAAGATCTCCTTCTCGTGCGCGGCGTACCCCTTGACCGTCTGCACGAGGTTCGGGATGAGATCCGCCCGCCGCTGGAGGACGTTCTGGACCTGTCCCCACTTCTCGGATACCGCGACCTCCTGCTTCACGATGGAGTTGTAGGCGATCACTCCCTGCATCCCCACGAGCAGCGCCAGGCCCCCGAGGATCGCAATGACCAGCAGCCCCTTCTTCATACGTTCCCACCTCCCGTCGTGTTCTTCCGAGCTACCACCCGCCTCCCGCACCCCCTCCGCCGGAACTTCCGCCGCCGAACCCGCCGAACCCGCCTCCTCCGAACCCTCCACCCCCGAAACCGCCGGTGTAGTAAGGGCCCCAGCGCCTCCCCGGCCCCGCGGCCACCCCGCCGGCCAGGGCGCGTAACAGCAATATGACGACGATGGGGGCGAGGAGGAAGAACAGCCAGAACGGGACACGCGGCCCCTTCCTCCCCGCCGCTCCCTTTGGCGGAGGAGCTTTTCCGCCGCGCAGGACCGCCCCGATGGCGGCGATCCCGTCGTGGATCCCTTCCCCATACCTCCCCTGGCGGAACGCCGGGACCATGTACCGGTCCCGGATCTCCCCGACCTTCCCGTCCGGGAGCACCCCCTCCACCCCGTATCCCGTGGCGATCCACAGCTTCCGGTCGTCCACCGCGAGGAGGACGAGGACGCCGTCGTCCTTTCCCTTCTTCCCGATCTTCCACCGGTCGAACACCCGCTGCGCGTACTGTTGCGGCGCC
>DASWBR010000263.1:0-1707 GCA_036390495.1 Candidatus Deferrimicrobiaceae bacterium
AGTCGACCGGCGAGGGCGAGGAACCGCGCAGCCTCGCCGACCGCACCCCCGAAGAGTTGTTCGAGTACTTCGCGGCGGAAATTTTCGCGGGTCTGGAGGAGGAAGCACGAAGCTTCCTGTTGAAAAGCGCCTTCCTGCCGAGGATGACGGCGGAGATGGCGGAGAAGATCACGGGGCGCCGGAGGGCCGGGACGATCCTGTCCTATCTTCATCGCCACAACTATTTCACCGAACTGCACCCCGGCGGCAAGCCCGTCTATGCGTACCACCCCCTGTTCCGCGACTTTCTGCTTTCCCGGGCCGGGGCGTTATTCCCGGCGAAACATCTTCGCCGCCTCCAGGTCCGGGCGGGCGCCGTCTTCGAGGAGGCGGGCGACGACGAGGTCGCCGTGGGGCTTTTTCGGGACGCGGGCGACTGGGGGGGGATGACAAGGATCATCCTGAGGCAGGCTGCCCGGCTCGCGCGCCAAGGGAGAACCGGGCTGCTCACGGAGTGGATCGCTTCTCTCCCGAAGGCGACGTGCGAGCGGGATCCCTGGCTCCGCTACTGGCGGGGAGTCTGCCGGCTGCCTTCCAGGCCCGGAGAGAGCCAGCGCGATTTCGAGGAGGCGTTCCGCCGCTTCCGGCTCCGAAAGGAACCGGAAGGGACCTTCCTGGCCTTTTCGGGCGTCGTCGACGCGCATGTCTACGGTTCCGGGAGCCTCAAGCCGCTCGATCCGTGGTTTGCGACCCTCGCCGATCTGCTGAAGGCGCACAGGGGGTTCCCGTCGCCGGAGATCGAGGCCCAGGTGACGGCCGCCGTGATCAAGGGGCTGGCGCTCAGGCGCCCGTCCTCCGTGGATGCGGAGGACTGGGCGGCGCGTGCGACGAGACTCGCCGAGTCGACCCGGGACATGTCTCTCAAGTTTTCCTTCCTGCTCAACGTGGCGTATTACCGGTTCCACGGCGGCGATCTCCCGGAGACGGGCCTTCTCCTGGATTCCCTCCGGGAAATGTCCCGAAAACCGGAGATTTCCCCGCTTCAGCGACTGACGCTCTGCTGGCTCGAGGCGGCCTGCGCCAACATGAACGGCCTGCACGACCGATGCATGAAGGTCGTGACGGAGGGGATCGAGCTCGCCCGCGCCACCCGTGTCCACCTGATGGACGTCCTGCTTCTGGGTCACGGCGCATTGTGTTCCCTGCACCGGGGCGACGCGGCGGCAGCCAGGGAGTTCCTTCGCGGAATGGAGGCATCGTTGCCGGAGGCGCGGCCGTGGGAGGCCGCCTTTTACCACTACCTGGCCGCATGGGGCGCACTCTCCCGCGGGGACCGCGTGCAGGCGCTTGTCCATTCCGACCGCTGCCTGGCGCGGTGCGACGAGGTGGGGAACCCCTGGAGCGAGGCCCTTGCGCACCTCCAGAGGGCCTCGCTCCTCGAACAGGCGAGCGAGTCGAACGAAGCGCGCCGCCATCTCGAGAGCGCGATGCGGATCGGGGAAGAGAGCGCGATGCGGTTCGTCCGCTTCGCGTGTCTCATGGCGGGGGCATATTTCTCATTGCGGAAGGGGGACGAGGCGGCCGGGCTCGCGTCCTTGCGGGAAGGGTTGCGCCTCGGAAGGGAAAAGGGCTATGTCGACATCTACCTGTGGCACCCCGGCCTGCTGGAAAGACTCGCGGGAGAAGCGCTGGAGAAGGGGATCGAGGCGGACTATGCTCGCGACCTCG
>DASWBR010000264.1:0-5206 GCA_036390495.1 Candidatus Deferrimicrobiaceae bacterium
TGCGCCTCCACCTTCATCGAGATGCGCCCGTCCGGCGTGATGTGCGGCGTCACCTTCAGCCGGAGGGTGGCGTCGACGAACTGGACGTTCGTCCCGGATGCCGACACGGTGGAATACGGGATCTGCGTCCCCTGCTCGATGGTCGCCTCCTTGTTGTCCAGCGTGACCACCTTGGGCGACGACACGACCTTCGCGTTCCCGGACGACTCGAGCGCCGTGATGGCAAGGTCCAGCCGAAGGTTGTCCCGGAGGATCCCGAAGGCGATCCCGCCGCCCGAGCCGGCGCCGATCGCGGCCGGGAGGTTCACGGCCCAGTTCCCGGGGGGGGTTGTTGCGGTGAACGGGTTGGTGGTCGCGGCGACGATCGGCGCGCCGGGATTGGACGCCCCCGTGTAGTCCTGCGCGCCGGTCATCCCGAACTGCGTGGTCGTCCCCGACCGGTAGGCGCCGCCCCACTGGATCCCCAGCTCCCGCGTGAAATTGGTCTCCACCTCCACGATGCGCGACTCGATCAGGACCTGCGGGGTCGCCGTGTCGAGCCGGGCGACCAGCGCCCGGATCTCCTCGATGTTCTGCGGCAGGTCGCGGATGATCAGGACGTTGGTCCGGTCGTCGCTGTCGATCTTTCCGAACTTGGAGGCGAGCGGCTTGATCTTCGCCAGCATATCGGCCGACTTCGAGTAACTCACCGGGATCGTGTCGAACACCGACTCCTGGCTCGCCCGGGCCTCCGCGGCGCGGTTCAGCGCCTCCGCCCTCGACTGCTCGATCTGCTTCTGTGCGTTCAGCCGGTCCTGCTCCTCCTTCTGCAGCGAGGCGACGGGGGCGATCCGCAGCACGTTCCCCTCCATCGTCGCGCCGAGGTTCTTGGACCGCAGGACGATGTCCAGCGCCTGGTCCCAGGGGACGTTGACCAGCCGGACGCTGACCTTCCCCTTGACCTCGTCGGAGGTGATGATGTTGAGGTTGCTCACCTCCGCGATGATCCGGAAAACGTTGGCCAGATCCGCGTCCTTGAAGTCCATGGAGATCCGCTGGCCCTTGTACTTGCGTCCCGCTTCGGTGGTGCCCATGAGGAACCCCCATTGCTGGGGCCCCGCGGCCGGTTCCGGCGTCTCGGCAGGCTCCGCAAGCGCCTTCTCCGGGGAAGACGGGACGGGGGCCGCCTCCACGGTCGCTCGGGCGACGAGTTCGCCGGCAGGAGCGCCGGCGCTCTTCGGGAAGGCCACGACGACCGTTCCGTCCTTCTTCTCCACCGTGTAGGCCGACCCGGGCGCGAACCCGATCGCCACGGCGATCCCCTTCTTCAGCCGGGAGGGAGTGATCCCCTTCACGGGGATTCCGAACTTCCGGGCATCCACCGCGCGGAGCAGACCCTTTTCCGCCGAGGCGTCCGGGAAGGTGAGGACGACGCTCCCCTCCTTCTTCGCTACCTGGTATCCCGGGTTCCCCGACGTCGAGAGCACCACGTTGGAGGATCCGGGCAGGTCCTCGAGGTCGATCCCGATGAGGGCCGGTCCCTTCGGGGCCTCCTTTCCCTCCTGGAACCGCTCCACGCTGGTCACCTTCTCCTCCGGCCCGCCCCCCACGGAGAGCGTGAGGACCCCACCCTCCGAGTTCACGATGAACGGCACCGGTCGGTCGCCCGGCGTCTCCACGAGCAGGCGGAGCTTCCGGTCCTGCGACGACACCTTGACCGCCTGGACCTGGGGGGTCCCCACCGGGATCTCGGAGGCCGCCGCTCCCTGCTCCACGCCCCAGATGTCCACCACGATCCGGAAGGGGTCGTTCAGCTTGAAGGAGTTGTAGTTTTCGATGGTGCCGTCCACCACGGCCCGGATCGTCGTGCTGTACGGGGACCGGGTGACGGTCACTTCCTTGACCTTGGCGCCGGGCCCGCCCGCCTGCTGCTGCGCCGGAGCTGGGGAGGCGGGATCCGCCGCGAGCGCCGGCAGGGCCATCGCGCCGGCGAGGACCAGTGCGAGCGCCGCCTTCGGGGCGCGGGACCAGGGGCTTCGGCCCGTGGGCCGTAAAGGGGTCATCATCAATTTCCTCCTGCCTTGGTGAGGTGCATGGCGTTCTCCCGGACCACCTTCTCCCCCCGGGCTCCGACGTACTCCTCCCTCACGAACACTTCCTTCTCCGTGATCCGGCTCACGACCCCGCCGGAGCGGCCGACGCGGGTCCCCGCGGTGACCGAGTACCCCTTCCCTTCCGCGTCCTCGAGAAGGGCCCTTGGCCCCTTCTTCGTCCAGAGGATCCCCACCACCTTCAGTTCCCCCAGCTCGTACCGCTGGAGCGGGGGAAGGGCGGAGAGGTCCTTCGCGCGCAGCTCGGGAACATCCCGGACGAAGGAAACGAAGGGATCCCTCTTCCCCCGGGAGTCGTACAGGGCGATGTTTTCCGACTTCTTCTGCTCCGCCGCCTTCTGGGCTGGCGCGGCGGCTTCCGCCTTGGGCGCGGGTTTCCCGACCACCGGCTGCGGAGGAGCGGCCTCCCGGGAACAACCGGCCCCCACAACCGCGGCGAGTGCCGCGACAGCAATCCACGCGGGGAGAATGCGGTTTCCGGCGCCGGGCCTCATTTCGCCGCCCCTTTCCCGGGGGCGGCAGGCCCCGCCGGGGCCGCCTGCTCGATGAACCGGTACGTCGTGGCGGTGCAGTTGATGGTCTCCTGGTAGACATTGTCCCCCGCCGCCTTTGGCGCGGAGAAAGCGATGTTCGACAGGTTCACGATGCGGGGGTAATGCCTCACCTTGTCTGCGAAGAGCGCGAAGCTGTGGTACTCGCCATTGACCGAGATCGCCACCGGGATCTCCGCGTAGAAATCCTTCCGCACCTCCCCCCCGGGTGCGAACCGGATGAACTCGAGCCCCGACTCCTTCCCCAGGTCGGAAACGCTTTTCAGAAGGGCGGGGATCTCCGCGGAGTTCGGCAGCTGCTCCAGCAGCAGCGCCAGCTGATCCTCCAGACGGCGGACCTCCTCCTGGAACGACTTCAGGTTCCCGGCGATCACCTCCTGCTCCTTGATCTTGCTCCGGAGGCCCGCCAGGTTGTTCTCCAGGGTTGCGACCTGTTTCGAGGCGTCCCGGTAGTAGAGGTAGTAGTACCCCACCACCACCAGGAGGCAGAACAGGACCGCGATGATCATCTTCTGCTTCGTCGGTATCTTCGCGAGGTCTCCCAGTTTCTTCGCCATTCCGCATCCTCTCCCGGCGGTTCCGCGTCAGTTGACCGGCTGGAACGTCAGGTTGAACCGCACCAGCTTCGTGTTCATGACCGTCGTCCGCTCCGCGGCGCCGAGCACGACGTCGCGGAACCGGCCGCTCTGCCCGAGGGCGGTCATGAAATTGGCGATCGTGTGGTTGTTCAGGGCCACGCCCGACAGGGTGACCTTGCCCGGCTGGATGCTCAGGGAGTCGATCCAGCATTTCTCCGGGATCGCGGCCGAGATCGCCTCGAAGTACCGCACCGGCCCGATCCGGCCGGTCTGCAGGTTGGAGATGATGTCCACCTTCTTCTGCAGTTCCGCCTTCCGGGCCTTGAATTTCTCGACCTCGCCGATTTCCTTCTTCAACTGCTCGATGTCGGCATTCGCCTTCTGGATGTCGGAGTTCAGCCGGGAGATCTTCCCCGTGACCGTGGTGTGGAAGTAGACGGTCCCCGCCAGGAAGAGCACCGGGACGAGGAGGAAGGCGAAATCGACGTTGAGCTCCCTGCGCTTCTTCCGTTTTCCCCGGACGAGGTTGATCCGGATCATCCGCGAGCCTCCAGGTTCCGCAGCGCCAGGCCGACCGATACGGTTGCGGAGGTGTTGAATTGGGAAACCATGGCCGGGTCGACGGTTTTCTCGTCCACCGTGAGCCCCTGGATCGGGTCGAAGATCTCCACGTCCACCCCGATCTTCTCGGCGAGGATCTCCTTCAGGAAGGAGGAGCGGGCCGCCCCTCCCGTGAGGTACACTTTGGTGACCAGGCGGTCCGGGTAGGTGGCGGAGAAGAAATTGTACGACCGCTGCGCCTCCGTGGCGAGGAGGTTGGAGACGACCTTCATGACCTCGGCGAGCTTCGCCGCCCGCTCTCCCGGATCCTTCTTCCCCGTCTTGTACTCCTCGGCCGTCTCGAATCCCACGGCCAGCTGCTTCTGGATCTCCGAGGTGTACATGCCGCCCCCCATGGGGACGTCGCGGGTGAACAGGGGCACGCCGGCATGAAGGATGTTGATGTTCATGAACGACGCGCCGACGTTCACCACCATCGGCACCTGCTCGTCGGATACGGGGTGGGTCAGCTCGAAGGCGTTGCCGGCCGCCAGGGAGTCGATGTCGACGATCCGCGGGACGAGACCGGCGTCCCGCACCACCGACATGTAGTCGTTGATCAGCTCCGTCTTCGCCGCCACCAGGAGGACGTCCATCTTCGAGGGGTCGTCCTTCAGGGGGCCGATCACCTGGAAGTCGATCTTCACATCCTTGATGTCGAACGGGATGTACTGCTCCACCTCCCACTGGATCGACTCCTCGAGTTCCTCGGCCGTGGTCGTGGGGAGCTGGACCTTCTTGATGATGACCGAGTGGCCGGAGAGGGAGATGGCCACTTCCTTCTCGTGGATCTTGAGCTCCCGCATCGCGGTGCGGATCCCTTCCACCACGGCGGAGTGGTCCATGATGGCCCCGTCGACGATGGAGTCCGCCGGAAGCGGGAAGACGCCGTATTTCCTCAGGCGGTTCTCCACCCCGTCCGCACGCACGTGCGCCATCTTGACGGAACTGGACCCGATGTCCAGCCCGACCACCTCCTTGCTGCCGAACAGACCCATCGAATCCCCCGTGGCCCCGCCGTCAGCCCTTGAACACCTTGTCCCGGTCGGACAGCGTCAGGCCCAGCGACAGGATGATCTTCCGTTTGGTGTCCATGCGGCACGAAAACCCCTTCTCCACCCGGTCGATCGTCAGGACGGAGAGCTTCGCGCGCCGCGCCAGCTCCGCCTTGCTCAACAACAGCCCTTCCCGTATCTTTCGGACGTTGTTAGGCTCTACTTTAATCTTTTCGCCACCCTGTCCCGCCACCGGACTCGACCCCCGGAACCCGTTTTATTCCGTACCGTTCGGGCCCTGGCATGTTAGGGCCATGGTATCGATATCGGATGACGTGTCAAGGAACTTTATCTGATATCCAATGAATGGTAATTATGCATAACTATCACCC
>DASWBR010000265.1:0-4868 GCA_036390495.1 Candidatus Deferrimicrobiaceae bacterium
ACAAGGTGTCCAAGTGCCACCTCTGCCCGGACCGGTTCGGCGCGGGGATGATCCCCGCGTGTGCCAAGGCGTGCCCCACCCAGACGCTGCAGTTCGGGGGCCGGGCCGCGCTGATCGCGAAGGCCAAGGGGGCGGGGAAGACGCTGTACGGGGAGAAGAACCTCGCGGGACTTGGGGTCCTGTACGCCCTCGAGGGGAAGCCGGAGGAGTACGGGCTGCCGGCCGATCCGTCGATTCCGACCTCGATCTTCCTGTGGAAGGACGTGGTCAAGCCCCTCGGGATCCTCGGCTTCTGGGGCAGCGTCGCCGCGGTGGTGCTCCACTACGTGACCTTCGGGAGCCGTTCGCTCGAGGAGAACGGCGAGGGGAAGGGAGGGGACGCGCATGACTAGGTACGTCGAGCGGTTCAACACGGCGGAACGGGTGCTCCACTGGTTCGTCGCCGCCTCGTTCTTCACGCTGCTCCTGTCGGGCCTGGGGCTGTACGCCCAGCTCTTCCACCACTACTTCGACCTGTTCGGCGGGGGGGAGGGGGCGATCCTCGTCCACAAGTACGCCGGGGTAATCTTCTTTTTCAGCTCCCTGCTGCTGTTCGCGAACCACGCGAAGGAGGTCTGCTCCTTCGACGAGGCCGACCGGTCATGGTTCCGCTCCCTGGGGGGGTATCTCTCGAAGGACCCGGATCACATCGACAGCGGGAAGTTCAACGCGGGGCAGAAGGTCTTCGGCATCTTCATGGGGGTCGCGACGCTCCTGCTGGGGGTGACGGGGGTCATCAACTGGTGGCCGCAATCCTTCCCGCGGGCGATCGTGCAGTTCTCCCTGCTGCTCCACGGGCTGCTGTTCGTCGCCTTCGTGATGCTGATGGTGGTGCACGTGTACCTCACCACCGTGGGGAACCCGGGGACGCTGGAGGGGATGCTGTACGGAAACGTCCGGCGGATCTGGGCGAGGAGGCACCACCCGAAGTGGTATAAGGAAATAGAGGGGAAATAGGAACCGGGGGGATCGCCGGGAACCGGATGGGCCGCACCGCGGAGAAGATCGCGCACCTCGAGAAGACCTCGATCGAGCGGCCCGAGTACCGGGAGGTGCTCCTGCCGTTCCGGGAGATCTTCGCGTACGTCGAGGGGAGGGAGGGAGCCACGGGGATCCGCTTCGCCCTCCCGGAAGGGAACGGAGCGGAACGGGTCCGGGGGGGCCTTCCGCTGCTTTCCCCCGAATCCCTCGCTGTCGACCCGGGGCCCGCAGCGGAATTCCTCTCGGGCCTTCTCGACGTCCTCCGTCGCGTCGGGCGGGAGGGGGGCGAGTCCCTCGACCGGATCGGGCGCGCCGTCGCGGACCGGGAGCTCGACCTCGCCGCCCTGTACGCCGCCTGCCTCGCGCGGAAGCGCGACGCCGTGGAGGCGGCCGCGAAGGCCCTGGAAATCCCGGGCCCCCTGCTCGTCTTCGTCCTCGAGATCCCGCTGAAGACCGCCCTGGAAGGGGTGACGGGGGGTCTCGACCCGTCCCGCTTCGAGGGATGGAAGGAAGGGTACTGCCCGGTGTGCGGCTCCCGCGCCGGAATGGACGAGCTCTCGGGGGAGGAGGGGAGGCGGCACCTCTCCTGCTCGGCCTGCTACTTCCGTTGGCCGTACCCGCGCATCCGGTGCCCCTACTGCGGGAACGACGACCCCGACACCGTTTCCTACTTCACCGCCGGGGAGGGCCCCGTCCGCGTCGGGGTGTGCCGGAAATGCAGCCGGTACATCAAGACCCGGGACGCCCGCCTCGGGGGCGCCTCCGTCCCCATGGAGGCGGAGGACCTGGCCACCCTGCACCTGGACCTCCTCGCGGGGAGGGAAGGGTTCGAGAGGGGGAAATGACCCGGCTCCCCGGAAAGGAGGGGACGGGCGGGGAACCCCCGGTCCTCCGGTACGACGGGCGCCGCCTCGTGCCCGGTGACCACGTCCCGGTCAAGGAGTATCCCCTCGCGCTGAAAGTGAACGGCGTGGAGCTCGCCACGCTGATCGCCTCCCCGCACGACCTCCAGTACCTGGTGGCCGGCTTCCTGCGCATGCAGGGGATGATCCGCGTCCCAGGGGACCTGCTGACGCTTTCCGTTTGCCCGGAGTTCGGGGCCGCGAGCGTACGGATCCGGGGCGAGCTTCCCCCTGCGCTGTCGCCCACCCTCACCACCGGGTGCGGGGCGGGGGTGAGCTTCCACGTGCCCGCCGCGGCCGGGAAGCCGGTGCAGATCCCTTCCGCCGGTCCGTTCTACCCGCCGGAGGCCCTGTTTTCCGCGATGGCCGCCCTCGCCCGCGCGGCGGAAAGTTACCGGACCAGCGGCGGCATCCACTCCGCGGCGGTGTGTGACGGCGTGCGTCTCCTCCTGCACGCGGAGGACATCGGTCGGCACAACACGCTGGACCGGATCGCCGGGGAGGCGCTGCTCCGGGGGATCGACCTGTCGGGAACGATCCTCGCCACCTCCGGGAGGGTCTCCTCCGAGATGGCGTCGAAGGCTGCCTCCCTCGGGATCTCGGTGATCGCTTCGCGCACCTCCCCCACCGACCTCGCGGTCCGCATCTGCGGGGAGCTCGGGATCACCCTCGCGGGGTACGTGCGGGGACGCCGCTTCAACGTGTACGCCCACCCGGAGCGGATCGCCGTCCGGAAGGAGCCGGAGCGGATCCGGGGGGTCACCGGCGTGATCCTCGCCGGGGGAAAGTCCCTCCGGATGGGGAGCGACAAGGCCCTCCTGCCGTTCCAGGGGGCCCGTTTCCTCGAGGCGATACACCGCCGGATGGCGGAGCTCTTCGAGGAGGTGATCGTGGTCACCGGCGCTCCCGGGCAGTACGAGTTCCTCCCGTGCCGCCGCGTGCCGGACCTGTACGAGGGGGCGGGCGCGCTCGCGGGGATCCACTCCGGCCTCCGCCACAGCGGCACGGACCTCGTGTTCGTGGCGGCGTGCGACATGCCGCACATCAACGGGGAGCTGGTCCGCCACCTGTGCGGACTGGCGGAGGGCGCCGACGTGGTGGTCCCGGAGGGGGAGAAGGGGATCGAGCCGCTGCACGCGGTCTACCGGAAGAGCGCGCTGCCGGCCATCGAGAAGGTGTTGCGGGACGGCGAGCGGCGGGTGGTCTCCTTCTTCGACCGGGTGGCGGTCCGGAGGGTGGGCCTTCCGGAGGTGTCCCGCCTCGACCCGTTGCTGGAGGCGTTCCGGAACATCAACACGCCGGAGGATTACTACCGGCTGCGGGACGGTGGAAGGGCCGCGGGCGCATCCGGCCCCAAGGCGGTCGCCTTCGTGGCGCCCTCGGGCACGGGGAAGACCACCCTGATGGAGCGGGTGATCGCGGTGATGGCCCGCCGGGGCCACCGGGTCGGCGCCCTGAAGCACGGCCCCGACGGCTTCGAGATCGACCGGCCGGGAAAGGACACCCACCGTTTCGCGGCCGCGGGGGCCTGCACCACCGTGATCGCCTCCTCCGACAAGGTGGCGATGGTCCGCCGGCTCCGGGACGCGCTTCCGATCGAGGAACTGCTGTCCCGCCACTTCCCCGATGCGGACATCGTGCTGGTGGAGGGGTTCAAGGGGGCGTCGCTGCCGAAGATCGAGGTGCACCGGGCCGGGGTCTCCGTCGGGCTCGCGTGCCGCGGCGCGGTGAACGATCCGGCGCTGGTCGCCGTGGCGAGCGACGGCCCGCTCGACGTCGACGTTCCGGTCCTCCCCCTGGGAGACCCCTCCGCGGTCGCGGATTTCCTCGAGAAGAGGTTCCTTCGGGCGGCCGCAGGAACCTGAACGCGGGGCCGGCCTACGGCTTCTTCAGCTTCGACGCCGCGGCCTCGTACCCCTTGCGGAGCTCCTCGAGGGCCTGCTCGGCTCCCGCGTGGAGGTCCCCCCACGCCTCTCCCCCCGCCTTCCGCATCCGGGAGAGCTTCTTCCTGGCGGTCTCCTGCAGCGCCTTCAGCTCGTCGGCCTGCGCCTGGAGCCTCGCCCGGGCCCCCGTGCCGAGGGTCTCCGCCTTCCCGCGGAGCTTCTCGATCTCCTCTCCCCACTCCTGGATCCTGCGGTCGATCCGCTCGTGGTACTCCTCCCGCCAGGCGGCGGGGGACTCGTAAGCGACCACGCGGATCACGCCGATCGCCTCGCCCTTCGTCCCGGTGGTCACCGCGTCGCTGACCGAGACCACGTTGGTGATCTTTTCCGAGGCGAGGAATTCGTTGACGGCCCGGTCGAGGTCGTCGAGCTCCTTCTTCGTGTGGAAGATCTGCAGCGGGGTGGCGAACGTCCTGACCTGGATCATCTTCGGCCCTCCGGGAACGCCGCCGGGGCGGCGGATTTTCGGCATGGCGACCCCATCGTACCGCAAGCGGGGAACGGCGACAAACCCGGCCCGGCCGCGGCGGGTGGTATACTTCCCTACCGCGGGACAGCCGCAGGGGGTGGAGCGATGGAGGCGGAAAAGAAGCCGGTCGAAGTGCAGGTGACGTTCCCCGATCACCTCAAGGGGGGCGTCTACTCGAACAACATGGTGGTGACGCACACGAGGGAGGAGTTCGTCCTGGATTTCCTGATGGTGTCCCCGCCGGCCGGAACGGTGACCGCGCGCGTCATCCTCTCCCCGGGGCACGCGCGGCGGGTGGCGGCGGCGCTGGCCGAGAACATCCGGAAGTACGAGGCGGCCTTCGGCGCGATCCCGGCGAACGAGGAGCCCCAGGGGAGGATCGGCTTCAACTGACTCCCGGGTCCGTCACTACCCCTCCGGCCCCAGGTACGCCGCAAGCCGCTCCCGGTTGAGGTACAGCTCGCGACCCTCCCGGTGCAGCAGCCCCATCTCCTCGAACTTCCGGATGAGCAGCGTCACCGTCTCCCGCGAGGC